>NZ_JBFUIU010000062.1:0-22157 GCF_056401695.1 Variovorax sp. P4_D9 | reverse complement strand
ACCAGCAGCAGGCTGTTGTCGTCCTGGCCGAAGGTCAGAGGCCCGATGTTACCGACCAGCAGCGGGATGYCCTTGCGCTCGCGCTTGGCCTTCGCATGGGCCTCCAGGTTCTCGCTCTCGGCCGCGAAGCCGACGCAGAACAGCTGGCCGGCCTTGGCGCGGGCGCCCTGGGCGACGGTCAGCAGGATGTCGTCGTTCTCGACGAATTCCAGCACCGGCGGCTTGCCGCTGCCGTCTTTCTTGATCTTCTGCTCGCTATGCGAGGCCGGGCGCCAATCGGCCACCGCCGCGGTGGCGACAAAGATGGAGGCCGCTTGCGTGGCCTGCAGGGTGGCGGCGAGCATTTCGCGGGCCGACAACACGTCGACGCGCAGGACGCCGCGCGGCGTCGGCAGGTGCACCGGTCCGGCCACCAGCGTGACCTCGGCGCCGGCATCGCGCGCGGCGCGGGCGATGGCAAAGCCCATCTTTCCGGAGGAATGATTAGTGATGCCGCGGATCGGGTCGAGCGCCTCGAAGGTCGGTCCGGCGGTCACGACCACCTGCTGGCCGGCCAGCACCTTGGGCTGGAACTCGGCAATCACTTCCTCGAGCAGTTGCTCGGCCTCCAGCATGCGGCCGTCGCCGGTCTCGCCGCAGGCCTGCCAGCCGTTGCCAACGCCCAGCACGCGGGCGCCGTCGGCATCGACCTGGCGCAGGTTGCGCTGGGTCGCCGGATGGATCCACATCTCGCGGTTCATGGCCGGCGCGATCAGGAGCGGCACCCGCTCGGCCGGCCGCGCCAGGCACAGCAGGCTCAGCAATTCGTCCGAGCGGCCCTGCACCAGCCGAGCGATGAAATCGGCGCTGGCCGGCGCCAGCACGATCGCATCGGCTTCGCGGCTCAGGTTGATGTGCGGCATGTTGTTGGGCTCACGCGCATCCCACTGCGAACCGTAGACCGGCCGGCCCGAAAGCGCCTGCATCGTCACCGGCGTGATGAACTGCTCAGCCGCCTCGGTCATCACCACCTGCACCGTGGCACCGGYTTTGACCAGCAGCCGGCACAGCTCGGCCGACTTGTAGCAGGYGATGCCGCCCGTGAGGCCCAACAGGATGTGTTTGCCGGCAAGTTCTTGTTGCATCGGCAGAGTTTAAAGCGCCCGGGATCGCGGCCAGGGGGCCGCCGCATCGGGCCGCGGCAGGACGGGCGCCTATAATCGACATTTCCCACTTCCCGGATCTGCGTCCGGAACTGGCATGACCAAATTCGTCTTCGTCACCGGCGGTGTGGTGTCTTCCCTGGGCAAGGGAATCGCCTCCGCCTCTCTCGCCGCCATCCTCGAATCCCGCGGCCTCAAAGTCACCCTCATCAAGCTCGATCCGTACATCAACGTCGACCCCGGCACGATGTCGCCCTTCCAGCATGGCGAGGTGTTCGTCACCGACGACGGTGCCGAGACCGACCTCGACCTCGGCCACTACGAGCGCTTCATCACGACGCGGATGCGCCGTGCCAACAACTTCACCACCGGCCAGATCTACAAGTCCGTGCTCGAGAAAGAGCGCCGCGGCGACTATCTCGGCAAGACGGTGCAGGTGATCCCGCACATCACCAACGAGATCCAGGAATACGTCAAGCGCGGCGCAGGCATCGGCACCGCCCATGAAGTCGACGTCGCGATCGTCGAGATCGGCGGCACGGTCGGCGACATCGAGTCGCTACCCTTCCTCGAGGCGGTGCGCCAGATGAGCCTGCGCATGGGCCCGAACAACTCGGCCTTCGTCCACCTGAGCTACGTGCCGTGGATCGCGGCCGCCGGCGAGCTCAAGACCAAGCCGACCCAGCACACGGCCAAGGAACTGCGCGCCATCGGCATCCAAGCCGACGCCCTGCTGTGCCGCGCCGACCGGCCGATCCCGGACGACGAACGGGCCAAGATCTCGCTGTTCTCGAACGTGCCCGAATGGGGCGTGATCTCGATGTGGGACGTCGACACGATCTACAAGGTGCCGCGCATGCTGCACGAGCAGGGCCTCGACGGGCTCATCTGCGACAAGCTGCGCATCAACACGCCGCCGGCCAAGCTCAAGCGCTGGGACGACCTGGTCTACGAGGTCGAGCATCCGCAGAAGGAAGTCACGATCGCGATGGTCGGCAAGTACGTCGACCTGTCGGACAGCTACAAGTCGCTCAACGAGGCGCTGCGCCACGCCGGCATGAAGAACCATGCCCGCGTGAAGATCGACTACGTCGACTCCGAAACCATCACGCCGCAGGACGTGGCGCGGCTCGGAAAATACGACGCCATCCTGGTGCCCGGCGGCTTCGGCCAGCGCGGCGTCGAGGGCAAGATCGCGGCGGCCCGCTTCGCCCGCGAGACCAAAGTCCCCTACCTCGGCATCTGCCTCGGCATGCAGGTGGCGACCATCGAGTACGCGCGCAACGTGGCCGGCCTCAAGAACGCCAACAGCACCGAATTCGAGCCCGAGACCCCCACCCCCGTGATCGCGCTGATCACCRAGTGGAAGGACAACGACGGCACGGTCAAGACCCGCGACGAGAAGTCCGACCTCGGCGGCACCATGCGCCTGGGCGCGCAGAGCTCCGACGTCGCGCCCGACACGCTGGCCCACAGCATCTACGGCGACGTCGTCACCGAGCGCCATCGCCACCGCTACGAAGCCAACGTCAACTATCTCGACGACCTGCGCCGCGCCGGCCTTGTGATCTCGGCGCTGACGCAGCGCGAGCACCTGACCGAGATCGTCGAGCTGCCGCAGAGCGTGCATCCGTGGTTCATGGGCGTGCAGTTCCACCCCGAGTTCAAGTCCACGCCTTGGGGCGGTCATCCGTTGTTCAACGCATTCATCAAGGCGGCGCTCGAGCATCAGGGCGCGGACAAGAAGGCATTGAAGGTGGTCGCATGAAGCTTTGCGGGTTCGACATCGGGCTGAAGCAGCCGTTCTTTCTGATCGCAGGACCCTGCGTCGTCGAGTCAGAGCAGCTTCAGATGGACACCGCCGGCACGCTGAAGGAGATCACCTCCTCGCTCGGCATTCCCTTCATCTTCAAGAGCAGCTTCGACAAGGCCAACCGGTCTTCGGGCACCAGCTTCCGCGGCCCGGGCCGCGACAGGGGGCTCGAGATCCTGGCCAAGGTCAAGCGCGAGCTCGGCCTGCCGGTGCTGACCGACGTCCACACTGACGGCGACATCACGGCGGCCGCGCAGGTGGTCGACGTGCTGCAGACACCGGCCTTCCTGTGCCGCCAGACCGATTTCATCCGCGCCGTGGCGCAGTCGGGCAAGCCGGTCAACATCAAGAAGGGCCAGTTCCTCGCGCCGCACGACATGAAGAACGTGATCGACAAGGCGCGCGCAGCGGCCAAGGAAAAGGGTCTGCCCGAAGACAGCTTCATGGCCTGCGAACGCGGCGCCAGCTTCGGCTACAACAACCTGGTCTCGGACATGCGCTCGCTCGCGATCATGCGCGAGACTGGCGCCCCGGTGGTTTTCGACGCCACCCATTCGGTGCAGCTTCCCGGCGGCCAGGGCACCAGCTCGGGCGGCCAGCGCGAGATGGTGCCGGTGCTGTCTCGCGCCGCGGTCGCGGTCGGCGTGGCGGGCCTGTTCATGGAAACCCATCCCGACCCAGCCAAGGCACTGAGCGACGGCCCCAATGCCGTGCCGTTGAAGCACATGAAGGCGCTGCTCGAGACGCTGTTGGCGCTCGACACGGTCACCAAGAAGAACGCTTTCCTGGAGGACGTATTCCAACAATGAGCAGTGCCTACATCATCGCGGATGTCGAGGTCACGAACCCGACGCAATACGAGGACTACAAGAACTGGTCCTCCGAAGCCATGAAGGCGTACGGCGCCGAAGTCTGTGTGCGCGGCGGCAAGGTCGAGGTGCTCGAGGGCGACTGGCATCCCGAGCGCATCGTGATCCTCAAATTCCCGAGCGTCGAGCAGGCGAAGAAGTTCAACGATTCGCCCGAGTACGGGAAGGCGCGCGCGTCGCGCCAGGGCGCCGCGATCATGCGAATGATCGTCGTCGAAGGTGTTTGACAAGCTGACCCCCTGTGTGACTAGCAGGTTTTTTTTCGGAGCAAGAGAACAATGAGTGCAATCGTAGATATCGTCGGGCGCGAAATCCTCGACAGCCGCGGCAACCCCACCGTCGAATGCGACGTGCTGCTCGAATCAGGCACCATGGGCCGCGCCGCGGTTCCCTCGGGCGCATCGACCGGCTCGCGCGAGGCGATCGAGCTGCGCGACGGCGACAAGTGCCGCTACCTGGGCAAGGGCGTGCTCAAGGCGGTCGAGAACATCAACACCGAGATCTCCGAGTCGGTGCTCGGCCTCGATGCCAGCGAGCAGGCTTTCCTCGACCGCACGCTGAACGACCTCGACGGCACCGAGAACAAGGCCCGACTGGGCGCCAACGCGACTCTGGCCGTGTCGATGGCCGTGGCCCGCGCCGCGGCCGAGGAATCGGGCCTGCCGCTGTACCGCTATTTCGGCGGCATGGGCGGCATGCAGCTGCCGGTGCCGATGATGAACGTCATCAACGGCGGCGCCCACGCCAACAACAGCCTGGACCTGCAGGAGTTCATGATCATCCCAGTGGGCGCCAAGAGCTTCCGCGAATCGGTGCGCTACGGCGCCGAGGTGTTCCATGCACTCAAGAAGATCCTCGGCGACCGCGGCATCAGCACCGCGGTCGGCGACGAAGGCGGCTTCGCGCCCAGCGTCGAGAGCCACGAAGCGGCAATCCAGCTGATCCTCGAAGCGATCGACAAGGCCGGCTACGTGGCCGGCGAGCAGATCGCCCTCGGCCTCGATTGCGCCGCCAGCGAGTTCTACAAAGACGGCAAGTACGTGCTGGCCGGCGAGAACCTCAGCCTCACGGCCGAGAGCTGGACCGACATGCTGGCGAGCTGGGTCGACAAGTACCCGATCATCAGCATCGAGGACGGCATGCACGAAGGCGACTGGGACGGCTGGAAGCACCTGACCGAACGYCTAGGCAAGCGCGTGCAGCTGGTCGGCGACGACCTGTTCGTCACCAACACCAAGATCCTGCAGGAGGGTATCGACAAGGGCATCGCCAACTCGATCCTGATCAAGATCAACCAGATCGGCACCCTGACCGAGACCTTCGCCGCGATCGAGATGGCCAAGCGCGCCGGCTACACCGCGGTGATCAGCCACCGTTCGGGCGAGACCGAAGACAGCACCATCGCCGACATCGCGGTCGGCACCAATGCCGGCCAGATCAAGACCGGCTCGCTGTCGCGCTCGGACCGCATCGCCAAGTACAACCAGTTGCTGCGCATCGAGGAAGACCTCGGTGACGTCGCTTCGTACCCGGGCCGGCGCGCCTTCTACAACCTGCGCTGATCTTCCCGGGGATCCGGCGCCATGCGCTCACGCATCGTTCCGATCATCCTGGTCCTGCTGCTGCTGATCCTTCAATGGCAGCTCTGGACCGGGCGCGGGAGCGTGCGCGATGTGGCGCAGCTCCAGGACAAGTTGGCCGACCAGAAGGAAGCCAACGCCAAGGCGGCGATCAACAACGAGCGCCTGTCCTCCGAGGTCAACGACCTCAAGGAAGGGCTCGAGATGGTCGAGGAGCGGGCCCGCCAGGAGCTCGGCATGGTCAAGCCCAACGAAGTCTTCGTGCAGATCACGCACTGAGGGCGCCGCCCGGCCGCCCGAAGGTGCCCGCACCGAGGCCGAAGGCGAAGGTACACCCATGAACCCCGCCCTTTCCGCAGGCAGCACGGTCGCGCTGCTCGGCGCCGACGGCAGCGGCACGCGCGAACTGGCCGGCGCGCTGGCGGCGCGGCTGCGAGCGCACAACGTCACTGTGGCAGACGACACCCCGCTACAGCACGCAGTCGAGTTCGAACTGTTGCACGGCGACCGCTCCCTGCTCGACGACGCCCTCGTTGCGCATCGACGCCATGTCTGCACGCTGCTCGTCGGGCTCGATGCCTCCACGCCGGACACGCCCAGCCCTGCCGCGCTGCTGAGCGAACGCGCCGACACCCTGTTGCGTGCGACGCTGATCGGCGCCGGCCTGCCCTTTGCGGTGATCCACGGCCGGGCCGACGAGCGCCTGGTCAACGCGCTTCGCGCCTTGGGCCTCGAAGCCCCCGAAGGTCCTCGCCGGCTCGCGCGATGGGATTGCGACAAGTGCTCCGATCCAGCGTGCGAGCATCGGCTGTTCACCGATCTGCTTCGACGGCGCATCGATGCCGGCACCGCTTCATGACCTACGCCGCATTCTTGCGCCGGGTCCTCGGCGGCGCTGCAGTCCTCGCGTTCTGCCTTGTCGCTGCAGCCGCGCCCGCCAGCGTCAGCGTCGAGAACCGGACCCGACCGACCACCTGCGCCGAGGAAGACAACGTATCGATGGTCCTGCGCGGGTCGGGCATCGCGCGCTTTCGCGTCGAGGCGCTGCAGCCTCCCTACCTCGACGGCATCCAGGCCGACAGCACCGCACCTGATTTTTCGAACTGCAACTTCGATGGCGGTGCCCACCCCACCGATCCGAGCTACGCCTTCACGCCGCGCCGCGTGGTGTTCCATGACGGCAGGGACTGGCTGATCGTCGGCATCACGCTGCCCACCTTCTGGCGACCACGGCGCGTGCCGGTCAAGGTCGGAACGCGCACCGAGGACGACATCCACCTGCTGCAGGTCTTCGCCAAGAAGGCCGGCGCCAGGCCGCTGGAGGCGCTGGTGATGTATCCGACCGACGGCTACTGGCGCCTCAAGCCGCTGCCGCTCGCGCGTTTCGGCGACGGCGTGTACGGCTCCTCCATCCTGATGGGGCCGATCGAGACGGACGGCAGGCCGGTGGTGAACGTCGCCGCGATCGAAGTCCGGACGAAGCCCCTCGCCTTCCACCTGCGCTTCGTCGGCGGCGGTGGTGCCGAGGTGAAGGTGGTGGAGATCAGCGCGACCCGCACCGCGCTCGATGTCTCGCTCAGGCCCCCGTCGCGCAGTGACCCGCCCTTCGCGGTGCTGCGCTCGATGTACGTGGCCGCCGACAACGCGGACGTCAGTGCCTTGAGCTGGCAAGCCACGCCCGGTTCGCCCCCGCAAGACCAGGACCTGCCCTCGGTGCGCACGCTCGAAGCGATGCAGGTGCACTTCGGCCGCACCGTGCCGTCGCGGCACAACACCAGCGCACCGGACATCCGGTTCAGTGGTTTCGAGACGGGTCCCTGAGATCGGCCGCCGCCGCGGCCCTCGACGAAGTCGATCCGATTGGGCAACACTGCGTGCTTGCATGGCCGAAGGAGAAGCAGATGAGCGACAGGATCCTGGTCTTCTATGGCTCGTACCGGTCGGACCGGATGGGCATCCGCCTCGCGGACTACCTGGTCGCCAGCCTCAGGGCCCGTGGCGCCGAAGCCGAGCTGGTGGACGCCAAGGCGGTCGACCTGCCCATGCTCGACCGCATGTACAAGGAGTACCCAAAGGGCGGTGCGCCGGCGCCCATGGAAGCCCTGGCCGAAAAGATCCGCGGCGCSGACGCCTTCGTCTTCGTCACCGGCGAATACAACTGGGGGACGCAACCCGGCCTCAAGAACCTGACCGACCACTTCCTCGAGGAGTGGTTCTGGCGCCCGGCCGCCATTGCCAGCTATTCGGCCGGCCGCTTCTCGGGCGTGCGCTCGGGCACGGTGTGGCACTCCATCCTGTCGGAGATGGGCATGGTGGTGGTCTCTAGCACGCTCGCTGTCGGCCTGATCTCCCAGACGCTGGACGCCGACGCAAGGCCGAGCGGCGGCGCGGGCGAAGCGCTCGAACGCGCCTTCGGGCGCTTCGCCGACGACCTGGCCTGGTGGACCGAGGCAGCGCGAGCGCAGCGGGCGCGCCAGGCACCGCCCTACTAACATCGCGGTACGTCACAAAACGTCACGCGGGTCCACCAAGTCCGCTGCTGAAGCGTTTAAGAGGTCGTAGGGGCTTTCGCCTTTATCCGGAGACATCCTTGAGCTTTCATCGCGCTGCGTTCACCAAGTGGGTTGGTTCGGCCGCCGTTGCTGCCGCCGCCTTGTCGGCCGTTGCTGTCGCCCATGCCGAGGTGAATTTTTCCATCGGCGTCGGCGGACCGGTCTATGAAGAGCCGGCACCCGTTTACGTGAATCCGCCGCAGGGCTACTACCAGCCGGCGCCGCCCGAGTATTACCAGCCTGCACCGCCCGCGTATTACCAGCCTGCACCGCCCGCGTACTACGCGCCGCCACCGCCGCCGGTCTACTACCGCCCGGCACCGTCCTACTATCCGCCACCACCGCCGGTCAGCTACGGACCGAACTACTGGCAGGGCGGACAGCCCCAGGGACGGCCGCGCCTCAGCGACATGCAGCAGCGCGCGCTAGACAACTGCAGCCTGCTGGCGCCGCGCGAGCAGGGCCGGTGCCGCGCTACAGTGCTGTCGACCACGCGCTGAGCGCGCCCTACTGAACCACAGCGCTCCCAGGCATCTGGTCCCCGGGCGCAGTGAAGATTTGCGCCGCGTCGACGGCGTCGAAGCGGTACTGCTTGCCGCAGAAGTCGCAGCCGACCTCGATGTCGCCGCGTTCGGCCAGGATGCCCTCGGCTTCCTCCTGGCCCAGTCCGCGGATCATGTTCGCGACCCGGCTGCGGCCGCAGGTGCAGGCGAAGTGCGGCCCCAGCAGGCCGGCCTGCGGCTCGAAGCGCAGCAGCTTCTCCTCCCAGAACAGGCGCCGCAGGATGGTGTCGACGTCGAGCGTCAGCAGCTCGTCCCTGGTCAGGCTCGAGGCCAGGATCGCTATGCGGTTGTAGTCCTCGTTGCCGCCGATCTGGTCTTCGTTGGTCTGGTCGTGGTCGCTGCCCGCGGTGCCCTCGAGGTTGGCCTCGCCCTTAACCGGCAGGCGCTGGATCAGGAGCCCCGCGGCCACCTTGTCGTCAGCGGCCAGCACCAGCGTGGTGTCGAGTTGCTCGCTCTGCAACATGTAGTGCTGCAGCACCTTGTTGAGGCGCTCGAGCTTCTCGCCGCGATCACCGAACAGCGGCACCACGCCCTGGTAAGGCTGCTGGCCGGGCAACTTGTCCTTGGGGTCGAGCGTGATCGCGCAACGCCCCTTGTTGCCCACGTTGACCAGGTCGGGCAGGCGCGCATCGGCCGGCAGTTCGCCCGCCACCTTGGCGGTGGCGCGCAGGCTCAGGTCGGGCTTGGCCTCGGCGACGGCGATCTTGACCGGCCCGTCGCCGAAGATCTGCAGGATCAGCGCGCCATTGAACTTGATGTTGGCCTGCATCAGCGTGGCCGCCGCCGTCATCTCGCCGAGCAGTTGGGCCACCGGCGGCGGATAGGCGCCGGTGGTGCTGTTGGACGCGCGGCGCGCCAGGATCTCCTGCCAGGCATCGGTCAGGCGCACGATCATGCCGCGCACCGGCATGCCGTCGAACAGGAACTTGTGCAACTCGCTCAATGGGGACTCGCTCTCCCGCCTTCTCAGGCGATTTTCTTCAGGCCCTTCGCGAAGCGACGGCCATTGTCTACATAGTGCTCGGCACTCTGCCGCAGCTTGGCGGCGGCCGCATCGTCGAGCGTGCGCACCACCTTGGCCGGCGAGCCGATGATCAGCGAGTTGTCGGGAAACTCCTTGCCCTCGGTCACGACGCTGCCAGCGCCAACGATCGAATTGCGGCCGATCTTGGCGTTATTCAAGACCACCGCCTGGATGCCGATCAGCGAGTTGTCGCCGACAGTGCAGCCGTGCAGCATGACCTGGTGGCCGACCGTGACGTTCTCGCCGAGGGTCAGCGGGCAGCCGAGGTCAGCATGCAGCACCGACAGGTCCTGCACGTTGCTGTTGCGGCCGATGGTCAGCAACTCGGTGTCGCCGCGCAGCACGGCCCCGAACCAGACGCTGGCGTTCTCGCCCAACGCCACGTTGCCGATGACCTGCGCGCTGTCGGCGACCCAGGCACCATCGGCGAGTTGCGGCGCCACGCCATCGAGTTCATAGAGGGCCATCGCGAGTGTCTCCAAAGGAACGAAAACTAGAATTGTAGGGATGCATCCCCGTCTTCGCGCCCTGGCCGCGCTGCGCCTCACCGATCCCGATCTCAAGGTGGCCGCCACGCGGGCGCTGGTTGCGGAACTCGGGCCCGGCGCGATCGCGGGCCCGCCGCTGCGGGTGGCCGGCGACGACGACGACGTGCCGGGCCGACCCGAGCGCCCGCTGCGGGTGTCGGCGACCGCGGTCGAGAAGCGTTCGCCCTTCACGTCTGAAGGCCGGGCGGCGCTGATCCATTCGATTTGCCACATCGAGTTCAACGCGATCAACCTCGCGCTCGATGCCGCCTGGCGCTATGACGGCATGCCCGAGGCCTACTACCGAGACTGGCTGCGCGTGGCCGACGAGGAGGCGCAGCATTTCACGCTGCTGCATGCCCACCTGCGCGGCATTGGCCACGCCTACGGCGACTTCAGCGGCCACGACGGCCTGTGGTCGATGTGCGAGAAGACGCGGGACGACATCGTGGCGCGCATGGCCCTGGTGCCACGCACGCTGGAGGCGCGCGGCCTGGACGCGACGCCGCTGATCCAGGCCAAGCTGCGCCGCGTCGGTACGCCCGATGCGCTGGCGGCCTGCCACATCCTCGACATCATCCTGCGCGACGAAGTGGGCCACGTGGCGATTGGCAATCGCTGGTACCGCTGGCTGTGCGAGCGCGACGGCCTCGATCCGATCGCCCACTATCGCGTGCTGTATCGGCGGCACGAGGCGCCGCGGCTGAGGGCGCCCTTCAACCTCGAGGCCCGGGCCCTGGCCGGGTTCACCGACGAAGAACTGCTGAGCCTGCAGCAGGACTGAGCGCGCTTACGAGGGCCGCTTCGACACCACCAGCTTCGGCGAAAAGCGCTGCAGCACGTCGCCGTGCTGGTTGAGGGTCTCGCAGCGCATCTGCACCATGCCGCGCTCGGGCCGCGAGCGCGAAGGGACCACCTCCACCACCTCGGTCTCGACGTGCAGCACGTCGCCCGGCCGGGTCGGCCTCGGCCAGCTGAGTTCGCCGCCCGAACCGATGACGCCGTCGGCCAGCGGAAGGCCGCTCTCGACCAGCAGCTTCATCGTGATCGCGGCCGTGTGCCAGCCGCTAGCGGCGAGGCCCTGGAAGAAGGTGCGCTGCGCCGCCTCCGGGTCGAGGTGGAAAGGTTGGGGATCGAAGCGGGTTGCGAAATCGATGATCTGCGCCGCGTCGAGCGCATGCTCGCCGCTCGTGAAGCGGTCGCCGGGCGCCAGGTCTTCGAGGTACAGCTTCGGCTTCGAGGGGCTGGATTCGGACATGGGAACTTTCGCGGTCGTTGAATTTGTCATTGTCAGACTCGCTCGAGGATCGTTGCAATGCCCTGGCCGCCGCCGATGCATTGCGTGGCCAGCGCATAGCGCCCGTTCTCGCGCACCAGCAGCGAGGCCGCCTTGCCCGTGATGCGGGCGCCCGTGGCGCCCAGCGGATGGCCGATCGCCAGGCCGCCGCCATCGAGGTTGACCTTGGCCGGGTCGAGCCCAAGGTCGCGGATGCAGGCCAATGCCTGCGACGAGAAGGCCTCGTTGATCTCGACCACGTCGAGGTCCGCCACGCCGAGACCGGCGCGCGCCAGCGCCTTGCGCGTCGCCGGGATCGGACCGATCCCCATCACGGCGGGGTCGACGCCCACCGAGGCGAAGGACTTGATGCGCGCCAGCGCCTTGAGGCCGTGCGCGGCAGCGAAGGCATCGCTGGTGACCAGCACCGCAGCCGCGCCGTCGGTGAGCGGCGAGGAGGTGCCGGCGGTCACCACCCCGTCGGGCCGGAACGCGGGACGCAGCGCCGCCAGTGCTTCGGCCGAGGTCGAGGGCCGGATGCAGCCGTCGGCGCCGACGCTGTCGCCGTTGGGCAACGCGATGGCGACGATTTCTTCCGCCAGGCGGCCCTGTTCGCGCGCCTCGGCCGCCTTGCGATGCGACTGCACGGCCAGCGCCTCCTGGTCGGCGCGGCTCACGTTCCAGCGTTCGGCGACGTTTTCTGCGGTTTCGCCCATCGAGATGTAGGCGTCGGTATTCGCCAGCAGTTCAGGGCTCGGAGAGAAGTTGAAGCCGCCCTGCGGCACCATCGTCATCGACTCCACGCCGACGCACAGGAAGGCCTCTCCCATCCCGGCCTCGATCTGCGCCGCCGCGATGTGCACCGCCYGCATCGACGAGCCGCAGAAGCGGTTGACCGTCATGCCGCCGACAGCGTGTGGCAGCCCGGCCAGCAGGCCGACGATGCGCGCCAGGTTGTTGCCCTGCGCCGCTTCGGGGTAGGCGCAGCCGAGGATCACGTCTTCGATCAGCGCCGGATCGAGGTCGCTGCGCTGGAGCAGGCCGCGGACCACCTGGGCCGCCAGCGTGTCAGGACGCAGCGCGGCCAGGGCGCCTTTCTTCGCAAAATGGAACGGGGAACGGGCGTAACCGGCGATGACTGCTTTCATGGATATTTCTCCAATTGACTACCAACCAATCGGTAGTTTTACCTTGCCAAAAAAGGCACGCCAAGGCATGCCGTCGAAACCTGCGCGACTCAGCGTGCGAGCGACTTCTTCAACTGCTCGATGGCCTCGTCGAAATCCTCGACCTGCCCAGTCATGCGCGCCGACAGCAGTGCGYCCTGGCAGGCAGCAAAAACGTAGGCGGCGGAGGCACCGACCACGCCACCGGGCGTCAGGGCACCGAGCACGCCGCCCAGCCACAGGATCTGCGCATTGCGCAGATCGCGCACGGCCCTGCGCAGGTCCTCGTCGATGCAGTCCCAGCCTGGCGCCAGCGCGCCCGCGGGGCAGACGCCCTCGCCCGCATGCAGGCCGTTGCGATACATCCGGAAGTAGGCATCGAGCGCAGCCTGCGGCGCGCGCGGCTTGGCGGTCGTCCAGTCCTTGAAGGCCTGGGTCGCGCCGCGCAGCACCTCGATGCCCAGCGCTTCCTTGGTCGGGAAGTGGTGATAGAGGCTGGCCTTGCGGATGCCGACCTGGTCGGCCACGTCCTGGAAGCTGAAGCCGAGGTAGGAACGGGTCTGGATCAGTTCGCGCGCCACCTGCAGGATCTGCTCGCGGGTGGTGGCGCCGGCCAGGGTGTTGACTACAATCATCTACCTACTATATGGTAGGCAGCCGAGAAGGTCAAGCGGAGTCAATCCGGCTTGATGCCGGCCGCCTTGACGATTCGCCCGTTGCTCTCGTACTCGCTCGCAATCTCGTCGGCGAAGGTGTCGGCCCGACCGCCGGTCGGAACGTTGTCGGTCGCCAGCAGCTTGGCGCGCAGGTCGGGACTGGCCAGCGCCTTGTTGATCTCGGCGTTGTACTTCTCGATCAGGATGGCCGGCGTGCCGGCCGGTGCGAAGACGCCGAACTGCGAGGACAGGTTGGCCGCCGGAAAGCCCAGTTCGGCCAGCGTGGCGACCTTGGGCAGGCTGTCGAGCCGCGCCGGCGCGCCGACTGCCAGCGGGCGCAGCCTGCCGGCCTGGATCTGGGCCGAAACGGTCGGCCCCGCATTGATCGACAGCACTTCGAACTGGCCGCCGAGCGCGTCGTTGAGTTGCTGGCCGCCGCCCTTGTACGGAATGTGCGTGATGTCGACCTTGGCGGCCAAACGAAGCTGCTCCAGCACGATGTGGCCGAGCGAGGCCTGGCCCGAGGTGGCCCAGCGCACCGCACCGGGGCGCGCCCGGGCGTCGTCGAGCAGGCTGCGCAGGTCGCGCGTGCCGGTCGCCGGCGTCGCCATCAGGAGCACCGGCGAATACATCACGCTCGCGACCGGCACGATGTCCTTCAGCGGATCGAATGGCGAGCGGCCCAGGTGCGGGTTCAGCACCAGCGGGCTGATGGCCGAGAAGCCCAGCGTGGCACCGTCGGGCGCCGCCTTGGCCACCGCATCCATGCCGATGGTGCCGCTGGCCCCGGCCTTGTTCTCGACCACCAGCGTGCTGCCCAGCTGCGCGGAGAGCTTGTCGGCCAGGGCCCGTGCCACCACGTCGCTGACGCCGCCCGAGGGATAGGCGACCACCAGGCGGATGGTCTTCGGAACCACCTGGGCCGAGGCCGCGGCGCTCAGCAGGACAAGGCCGAGGGCGGCGGCGAGGGCTCGTGGGCGGAGGTTCAAGGGCATCGATGCGACTCCTGCTTTCAATGGTCGATGACGGCATTCTGCCGCCGCAGCCGCATCCTCACCGGCGCGGTGTTTCACTACCCTCTGGGGTGATGCTTCGCGTGCATCTGCTTGAGCCGCTCGCGCGCGACGTGGGTGTAGATGGTGGTGGTCGAGATGTCGGCATGGCCCAGCAGCAGCTGCACGGCGCGCAGGTCGGCGCCATGGTTCAGCAGATGGGTGGCGAAGGCATGGCGCAGCGTATGGGGCGACAGCGGCACGTGGATGCCGGCGGCCAGCGCGTTCTTCTTGACGATGACCCAGAACATCACCCGGGTCATGCCGGCGCCGCGCGCGGTGACGAACAGGTCGGGCGTCTGCTGGCCGTCGAGAATCAGCGGCCGCGCATCTTCGAGGTAGCGCTCGATCCAGCGCCGTGCCTCGCCGCCGAAGGGCACCAGCCGTTCCTTGCTTCCCTTGCCCAGGACCCGAATCACGCCATCGTTGAGACTCAGCTCGAAGACCTTGAGCGCGACCAGCTCGCTGACCCGCAGGCCGCTCGCGTACATCAGCTCGAGCATCGCGCGGTCGCGCAGGCCGAGCGGGGTCTCGACCTCGGGCGCGGCCAGCAGGTCGTCGACCTGCTTCTCCGACAGGGTCTTGATCGCCCGCGGCATCTGCCGTGCCGGCGCCAAGCGCAGGCTCGGGTCGGCGGCGATGCGATGCTCGCGCAGGGCCCAGCGGTAATAGCGCTTGAACACCGTGAGCCGGCGGTTGGCGGAGGTCGCCTTGCCCTTGTCGGACAGCCGCGCGCCCATGTAGGCCTGCAGGTCGCTTTCCACGGCGGCGTTCAGCGGCTTGCTACGTTTTGCGTGCAGCCATTGGGCAAAAAGCGCGAGATCGCGGCGGTAGGCGGCCAGCGTGTTCTTCGACAGGCCGTCCTCGAGCCACAGCGCGTCGACGAAATCATCGATCTCGGGGGTCTCGAGGGGTGCTTCAATGGCCTCTGTCATGGCTTGCAAGATAGCAAAAAGAAAAGCCGCCCCGATCGGGGCGGCCTCGCGCTCGGATCAGCGTCTTCAGTCCAGCTGCAGCTTCTGCTTCACGACGACCTGCTTGTAGACCTCGTACTCGGCCTTGATCTGGGCCGCGAACTGCTCGGGCGTGTTGGCCACGATCAGCGAGCCGGTATCCTCGATGCGCTTGCGCACCGCCGGATCCTCGACCGACTTCTTGACGCCGGCGTTGACCTTGTCGACCACTTCCTTCGGCAGCCCCTTGGGGCCCAGGATGCCGTAGTAGGCCATCCGGTTGACCGGCTCGAGGCCGACTTCCTTGAAGGTGGGCACGTTGGGCAAGGCGGCCAGGCGCTGCGGCGCCGACACCACGATCGGCACCAGCTTGCCGGTCTGGATGAAGGGCAGCGCCGACGGGATGTTGTCGAACACGATCGCCACCTGGCCGGCCACCACGTCGTTCAGCGCCGGACCGGCGCCGCGGTACGGGATGTGGGTCACGTAGGTGTTGGTGAGGCTTTTGTACAGCTCCATCAGCAGGTGGCCGATGCCGCCGGTGCCCGACGAGGCATACGAGTACTTGCCCGGATTCTTCTTCAGTTCGGCGACGAACTCGGCGTAGTTCTTGGCCGGGAAKCTCGGGTGGACGGCGATGATGTTCGGCGTCGCCGCGATGTTCACGATCGGCGTGAAGTCGTTGATCGGGTCGTAGGGCACCTTCGGGTTGATGGCCGGATTAGCCGCGGTGCTCGACACGGTCGCGACACCCAGCTTGTAGCCGTCGGGTGCGGCCCGCGCAGTTTCGGCAGCACCCACGATGCCACCCCCGCCCGCCTTGTTGATCACGATCACGCTCTGGCCCAGCGCCTTGCCGAGCGGCTCGGAGATGACGCGCGCCACGATGTCCGTGGTCCCGCCGGGCGCGAACGGCACTTGCAGTTCCACCGGCCTGTTTGGGTAACCCTGCGCCCAGCCCGACCCCACGACCGCGAACAGCGCGGCAGCGCCGGCGAGCGCCCTCCATTGACGACCTTGCATTGATAGCCTCCTCGGGCCAAGAAACGAAAGTGCGGATGCTAACGGGTGGCCCCCGCCACCACCACGTGGATAACCCATGGTGGTGACGGATATCCTCGACGCGTGAACTATGCCCAGCTTCTCTTCCCCGACTTCTCCCTCATCGCCTGCGGCTGGCTGCTGTGCCGCTACACGCCGCTGGACCGGCGCGTATGGGACCAGGTCGAGAGCCTGGTGTACTACTTCCTGTTTCCGGTGCTGCTGTTCCACTCGATCGTGCGCAGCCCGCTCGACTTCGGCGCCACCTCGAATCTGCTGGCCGCCGGTGTCGGCGTCGGACTCTCCGGCATCGCGCTGGCGTACGCCCTGCCCTTCCTGCCGGGCATCGGGCCGCACATCGACCGCCGCGACCATGCGGCCAGCGCGCAGATCGCCTTTCGCTTCAATTCCTTCATCTGCCTGGCGCTGGCCGACCGGATCGCTGGGCCCGCGGGCCTGCTCATGATTGCGGTGCTGATCGGCGTCTGCGTGCCGATGTTCAACATCGCGGCGGTCTGGCCCATGACCCGCCACGCGCAGACCGGTCTGGCGCGCCAGCTGCTGCGCAATCCGCTGATCATCGCCACCGTGACCGGGTTGGTCGCCAACCTGCTCGGGCTGGCGGTGCCGCGCTGGCTCGAGCCGACGCTGACGCGCATCGGCGCGGCATCGCTGGCGCTGGGCCTGATGGCCGCCGGTGCCGGCATGCAGTTCGCGACCATCGCGCGCGGCAAGGTGCTGGCGGTTTCAGTGCTGACGATCCGGCACCTGCTGCTGCCGTTGATCGGCTGGGGCCTGTCGGAGGTGCTGCAACTGCATCCGGTCCAGGCCGCCGTGCTAATGACCTTCGCCGCCGTTCCGACGGCGTCGAGCGCCTACGTGCTGGCGGCACGCATGGGCTACAACGGGCCCTATGTCGCCGGGCTGGTGACGCTGTCGACGCTGCTCGGCGTCGCCAGCCTGCCCTTCGCGCTGGCGCTCATCCGTTAGGACCCGCTACCATGCAGCGATGCGCTACTTCCTGCTGGTCGCTGTCGCCGCCTCGTCGTGGACGATGGCCGTGCAGGCTCAGGAGTACACGCGCTACCAGGGCGGATGGAACGGCTCGTTCCTGTTCTATGTCGCGCAGCAGGACGCCGGCGCCCAGGGGCCGCCGGAAGTGTTCCCCGGGACGCTGCAGATCGAACCGGACGGCACGCTGCGCGGCGCGGTGCCCGAGGCGGCATGCACATTCGCAGGTTCGAGCATCGACTACTTCACGCCGGCCAACGCCTCGATCGACCTGGTGGCGAGCGGCTGCCGCGATGCACGCTTCAACGGCCATTTCGTCGGCAAGCTGATCAACAACCCGCAACTGAAGTACGCGTCGATCCGACTCAGCTCGATGCGCTCGCTGGACGCCGGCACCGCCCAGATCTCCGCCATCATCCGGCATTGACGGCCAGCGCCCATTCGACGTGCTCGCGCACCAGCGCGCTGGCGTCGGCGCTGCGCGTGGCCAGTGCCGCACGGGCACCCGGATCGCCGGCGCGCAGCGCATTGCCCAGCGCGACCGCCACGTTGCGCAGCCAGCGCTCGTGGCCGATGCGGCGGATCGGGCTGCCCTCGGTGAAGCGCAGGAAGTCCTGTTCGGTCCAGGCGAACAACTCGCCGAGCTGGCGGCCCGTGAGGCCGTCGCGGGCATCGAAATCGGGCAGCGCGCTCTTCTTCGMGAACTTGTTCCAGGGGCAGACCAGCTGGCAGTCGTCGCAACCGTAGATGCGGTTGCCGATCAGCGGCCGAAGCTCGAGCGGAATCGGCCCGGCATGCTCGATCGTCAAGTAGGAGATGCAGCGCCGCGCATCGAGCCGGTGCGGCGCGACGATCGCGCCCGTCGGGCAGATGTCGATGCAGGCGCTGCAACTGCCGCAGTGCGGCGTCACCGGCTCGCTGGGCGGCAAGGCCATGTCGACGTAGATCTCGCCGAGGAAGAACATCGAGCCGGCCTCGCGATCGAGCACCAGCGTGTGCTTGCCGCGCCAGCCCTGGCCACTGCGCGAGGCCAGCTCGGCCTCGAGCACCGGCGCCGAATCGGTGAAGGCGCGATGGCCGAAGGGCCCGACCTCGGCGGCGATGCGCTCGGCCAGCTTGGCCAGCCGGGAACGCAGCACCTTGTGGTAGTCGCGGCCGCGGGCATACATCGAGACGATGCCTTCGGCGGGCCGCTCGAGCCGCGCGAACTCGACGGCCTGCCAGCCGTCCGGCGTGGCGCGCGGCAGGTAGTCCATGCGCGCCGTGATCACCGACACCGTGCCCGGCACCAGCTCGGCCGGCCGTGCCCGGCGCGTGCCGTGCGCGGCCATGTAGTGCATCTCGCCGTGGAAACCTTGCGCAAGCCATTGCATCAATCCGGGCTCGGCGCTCGACAGGTCGACACCGGCGATGCCGATTTGGGAGAATCCAAGCTCCCGGGCCAAGGCCTGAATCCTGTTGACGATTTGATGGCTGCCGATCACCTGCCGATTGTAGAAACTCACAGCGCGACGAAGGTCTGGCGCACCGAGGCTGATTGCGAGGCCCTGGCGCAGGCGCTGGCGCGTTCGCCTGCGCTGCGCGATGCCTTCCTCGCTTTGCAGGGTGACCTCGGCGCCGGCAAGACCACCTTCGTGCGGCACCTGCTGCGCGCCCTCGGCATCGCCGGGCGCATAAAGAGCCCGACCTATGCGGTGGTGGAGCCGCACGAGGCGCCCGACGGGCTGGCGATCTTCCATTTCGACTTCTATCGCTTCAGCGATCCGCGTGAATGGGAGGATGCGGGTTTTCGTGACATCTTCGCGGGTCCGGGGCTCAAGTTGGCAGAATGGCCCGAGAACGCGGCGGGGCGCATTCCGCTTGCCGACCTCGCTATTAAAATCGAAGCAATGACCGACGATACCCGCACCGTGACGCTGCGTGCCCAGACCGAGCGAGGCACGCGCCTGCTCGCCGACGCCGGATGAAAGCAACCGGACTGAAGCGCCGCGTGCTGCTGCAGGGCGGCAGCATCGCATTACTGCTGGGCATCCACGAGATCGCCCGCGGCGCCACCATCATGGCGGTGCGGGTCTGGCCGGCCGCTGACTACACCCGCGTCACGATCGAATCCGACGGCCGGCTCAGCTCGCAGCAGCTGGTGGTCGGCAGCCCGCCGCGGCTGGCGGTCGACATCAACGGCATCGAGCTCAACCCGGCCCTGCGCGAGCTGGTCGGCAAGATCAAGCCCGACGATCCCTTCATCAACGGCCTGCGCGTGGGCCAGTTCGCGCCCGGCGTGGTGCGCATCGTGTTCGATCTCAAGCAGGCGGTGGCGCCGCAGGTGTTCTCGCTGGCACCGGTGGCAGCCTACCGCGACCGGCTGGTGCTCGACCTGTATCCGCAGCAGGCGATCGATCCGCTCGAGGCCCTGATCACCGAGCGCATGCGCGAGGCGCCCACGGCCCCGAGCGCTTCAGCGGCCGCACCGACGCCCGCTGCAGGAGCGCCCGATCCGCTCGGCGATCTGATGGCGCAACAGGCCGCGCGGCCTCCGGTCTCGGTCAGCCAGGCGAATCGGCCATCGGCACCGGTCGGCCCTCTGCCGATGCCGATGCCGCCGCCGGCCGGCCCGCTGCCCGCGGCACCGCCGGTGGTCGTCAACGGCGCGACCTCGAGCCAGACCGACCGCATCATCATCGTCGCGCTCGATCCGGGCCATGGCGGCGAGGACCCCGGCGCGATCGGATCGAACGGCACGCGCGAGAAGGACATCGTGCTGCAGATCGCGCATCGCCTGCGCAGCCGCATCAACGCCAGCAGCGTCAACGGCAACCCGATGCGCGCCTACCTCACGCGCGACGCCGACTTCTTCGTGCCGCTGGGCGTGCGCGTGCAGAAGGCGCGGCGGGTGCAGGCCGACCTGTTCGTCAGCATTCACGCCGACGCCTTCACCACCCCCGAGGCCCGCGGCGCCAGCGTCTTCGCGCTGAGCCAGGGCGGCGCCTCGAGCAGTGCCGCGCGCTGGCTCGCCAACAAGGAGAACCAGGCCGACAAGGTCGGCGGCGTGAACGTCGGCAACCACGAGGTGCAGGTGCAGCGCGCGCTGCTCGACATGAGCACCACGGCGCAGATCAACGACAGCATGAAGCTCGGCGGCGCGATGCTCGGCGAGATCCGGGGCATCGGCGCGCGGCTGCACAAGCCGCAGGTCGAGCAGGCCGGCTTCGCGGTGCTGAAGGCACCCGACATCCCGAGCGTGCTGGTCGAGACCGCCTTCATCAGCAACCCCGAAGAAGAAGCCAAGCTGCGCAGCACGGCCTACCAGGAAGACCTGGCGGATGCGCTGATGCGCGGCATCCATCGCTACTTCGCGCAGAACCCGCCGCTGGCACGCAGCCGGCAGCTGTAGCGCGAGCCTCGCTGCTACTCGGCCTCGATCCCGGCCGCCTTCACGATGCGGCCCCACTTCTGCGATTCGGCGGCCTGGAACTTCGCCAGTTCTTCGGGCGAACTGGTGAAGACCTCGGTGCCGGTCGGCTCGTAGAAGGCGGCCTTCGCGGCTTCGCTGTGCGCCGCCTTCACCAGCAGTTCGTTGAGACGCTTGACCACCGCGGGCGGCGTCTTCGCCGGCGCATAGGCGGCGAACCAGTAGCCCATCTCGTAGCCCTTGACGCCAGCCTCCGAGATCGTCGGCACATCGGGTGCCAGCGGCGAGCGCTTGGCGCCCGAAACCCCCAGCGCCCGCAGCTTGCCGGCCTTGATCTGCGGCAGCCCGGTGGCGGTGTCGGTGATCATCATGTGGATCTGGCCGCCCAGCAGGTCGGTCACGGCCAGGGTGTTGCTCTTGTAGGGCACGTGCAGCAGCTGGATGCCGGCCATCTGCTGCAGCAGCTCGCCGGCCATGCGGCTGGACGAGCTGCCGCTGCCGAAGCTGTACTTGCCCGGCTCCTTTTTCGCCAGCGCCACGAACTCGGCCACCGTCTTGGCCGGGAAGGACGGATTCACGACCATGATCTGCCCGCCCTTGCCCAGTGCGGCGATCGGCGCATAGTCCTTGACGGGATCGTAAGGCAGCTTCTTGAACAGGTGCTCGTTGGCCGCGTGCGTCGTGTTGGTGGTGATCAGTACGGTGTAGCCGTCGGCCGGTGCCTTGGCGACCTGCTGCGAGGCGATGAAGCCGCTGGCGCCGGCCTTGTTGTCGATCACCACCGGCTGTTTCGTCTCGGCCGTGACGCCGTTGCCCAGCGCGCGCGCGATCTGGTCGGTCGCGGTGCCGGCCGCGAAGGGAACGACGAAGGTGATGGCCTTGTCCGGAAAGGACTGGGCCTGGACCCACGGCGGCGTGAAGGCCAGGACGGCGGCGGCGATCAGGCCCAGGTTGAAGCTTTTCATTGTTTGTCTCCGCTAAGTTGGAAGTGTTCGAGGGGAAGGTTGGGAATTCAGGGCGTCTCGCTGCCCGCGAGATGGTGTGCCAGCGCCGCCGGCACATCGATCGGCATGTCGAGCAGCAGGAAGGACAGCGACTTGCCGTGCGTATCGAGGTTCAGCGCATCGTTGACGCCGCCGTCGAGCACTCCGTCAAGCACGAAGTTCATCGCCTGCAGCTTCGGCAGCAGGAAGCGCTGGACCCGGCTCGGCGCACGGTGGCGGAACTGCGCCGCCACGCGCTCGGGCGTGAGCTGCGCCACCAGCAGCGGGTAGAGCGCCGGATGCCAGGCGATCACGCTGATGTTGGAGCGATCGCCCTTGTCGCCGGTGCGGCCATGCGCCGCACGATAGAGCGGCAGCGTGATCATGTCGGTCGTCATGCCGCGGCCTCCTCGATCATTTCGAAGCCCACCGGCACCGCCTCGCGCGGCAGCAGGCATGACAGCGTATTGAGCCGCGGCGTGAGCGCGGTGCGCACGCCGCCGCCGCCGGCCGGGCCACAGGTGTAGAGCGCCATCACCT
>NZ_JBFUIU010000061.1:0-22169 GCF_056401695.1 Variovorax sp. P4_D9 | reverse complement strand
GCAGAGGGTCCACCCGCTCGTGCCGAGCTTCGATCTCTGCGACCAACGACTGCTCTCGCCGCCTTCGACGTCATCTCACCACCCCCAGTCTTCTGATTCCCCTTCGGGAGGGAGGCATCCATAGCATCTCCTCGGGATCAGTCGAGCTGCGCGCCGGACTTCTTGACCACGTCCTTCCACTTGGCGGTCTCCGACACGATGAAGCGTCCGAGCTGCTGCGGCGAGCCGTCGGCGGCCGGTTCGAGGCCTTGCGAGGCGAACAGCTGCTTCACCTTCGGCGTCGCCAAGGCGTCGGCGAAGGCCTTGTTGAGCTTCGCGATGGTCTCCGGCGGGGTGCCGGCCGGTGCCACGATGCCGAAGAAGACGCTGACGTCGTAGCCCGTGACGCCCTGTTCGGCCAGGGTCGGCAGATCGGGCAGGGCCTGCGAGCGCTGCGCGGTGGCGATGCCGAGCGCCCGCAGCTTGCCGGCCTTGATGTAGGGCAGCGCGGTCAGCACGTCGGTGAAGCTCATCGACACCTGGCCGCCCAGCAGGTCGTTGAGCGCGGGGCCGGTGCCCTTGTAGGGAACGTGCTGCAGGTCGGTGCCGGCGATGCCGTTGAACAGCACGCCTGCCAGGTGCGACGACGCGCCGTTGCCCGACGAGGCGTAGCTGAGCTTGCCCGGGTTGGCCTTGGCATAGGCGATCAGCTCGCGCACGTCCTTGGCGGGGACCGCAGGGTTCACCACCAGGATGTTGGGCAGGTGGCCGACCTGGATCACCGGCGCGAAGCTCGTGACCGGGTCGTAGCTGATCTTGCGGTAGAGGCTCGAATTGATGGCTAGCGGCCCCGAGGTGCCGAACAGCAACGTGTGGCCGTCGGCCGGCGCGCGGGCCACGAAGTCGGCGCCGATGTTGCCGCCGGCACCGGCCCGGTTCTCGACGATCACGGGCTGGCCCAGGTTGCCCTTGATCTCGGCCGCGAGCGTGCGCGCCATGGCGTCAGTGGGCCCGCCCGGCGGGAACGGGATGATCAGCGAGATCGGCTTGGTCGGGAAGGTCTGGGCATGGGCCGTCGACAGTGCGGGCAGCACCGGCAGGGCGCCGACGCTGGCAGCGAGGATGAAGGTCTTGAGCAGTTTCATGTTGTCTCCTGGATCGTTGTCGTGTGGGGGTCAGGCGGTGGCGACGTGCTGCTCGACCGCCGGGCTGTTCCATGAGGCCGGCACGGCATCCGGCGCCAGCGGATCGCGCGGCAGCACGCGGTGCAGCAGCACGCCCTGCGCCCACTGCACGCGTTGCTGGGAGCCACTGCGCGCGCCTTCCCAGGCCATCGCGATCGCGCTGCAGGTGTGATAAAGCCCCGAGGCCGCCTGGCGCGCCAGGACGTCACCGCCCTCGTGCGCCGCGGTCGCGGCCAGTGCCGCCGCGCGGGCCAGCGCATCGCGCAGCGCCTGCGCGAAGGCCGGTGCCACGGCGGTGTCGTCGAGCAGGGCGCCGAAGTGCGCCTGCAGGGCCGGCAGCGATTCCTCGCGCTTGATGGCGCGGATCACGTCGAGAGCGACGATGTTGCTGGTGCCTTCCCAGATCGAGCCCAGATGTGCGTCGCGCACCAGCCGAGGGTCGCTCCATTCCTCGATGTAGCCACAGCCGCCGCGGACTTCCATCGCGTCGCCCGTGACCTTGCGGGCGTCGCGGCAGGCGCGGAACTTGATGAGCGGCGTCAGGATGCGCAGCAGCGCGTAGGCGCCTGCTTCGCCGCCGTCGGAGCGCGCCAGTGCCTGCGCGGTCTGGAACACCATGGTGCGAGCCTGCTCGGCCGGCAGCCTGAGCTTCTGCAATTGCCGCTGCATCAGCGGCATGTCGGCCAGCCGGCGGCCGAAAGCCCGGCGTTCGCTCGCGATGTACTCGGCCTCGGCCACCGCGCGGCGCATCAGGCCGGCGGCGCGCACGCCGTTCGACAGGCGCGAGTTGTTGACCATGTCGGCCATCTGCTGGAAGCCGCGGCCCTGCTCGCCGACCAGGTAGGCGACCGCGCCCTCGAGCCGAATCTCGCCGCTGGCCATCGAGCGGGTGCCGAGCTTGTCCTTGAGGCGCAGGATGCGGTAGTGGTTGGCGCTGCCGTCCTCCAACTGCTTCGGCAGCAGAAACAGCGAGACGCCCTTCATGCCCGCCGGCGCATCGTCGGCGCGCGCCAGCACCATCGCGAAGTCGGCGTCGGGATTGGAGCAGAACCACTTGTCGCCTTCGAGGCGCCATTGGCCGGAGGCATCCTTGCGGGCAAGCGTGAGGGTGGCGGCGATGTCGGAACCCGCCGCCTGCTCGGTCATGAACATCGCGCCCTGGGCCAGGGTGTCGAAATCGAGCGACTGGAAGCGCGGCAGGAAGCGCTCCACCAGTTCGGGGTTGCCGAACTTCTTCAGCGTGCGGGCGAGCGAATCGGTCATCGAGACCGGGCAGCACAGGCCGAACTCGGCCTGCACGAAGAGATAGGTCAGCACGTACTTGACCAGCGGCGGCATCCTGCCCTTCCAGCCCAGCGTCTCGTCGCGGTGCGACATCGCGGCCAGGCCGAACTCGCTGAGCGCCAGGCGCTCCATCTCGACGTAGGCCGGGTGCTTGATCACCTTCTGCTGGTCGATGCCGGTGCGGGTGCGAAGCGACAGCGTTGGCGGGTTCTTGTCGGCGGTCTGCGCCAGCTCGTCGAGCGGGCCGCCGGCCAGCGCGCCCAGGCGCTCGAAGTGCGGACGCATGTGCCGCACCAATTCGGGCGGCAGGTAGAGCGCGAGCAGGTGCTCGAGCTCGGCGTCGGTGGTGAACAGGTTCTGCCCGTGGCGGTCGGGCACCGGATGGACGGGGGAATCAACGCGGTTTGCGGGGGTGCTGGACATGTCTCGTCTCCTTTGTCGGTCGCATCTTTCCGCGCTTGACGATGCTTGTCCAATATCAGATACGTCTTGATTGATCTGATCTGCCTATTGTGAAAAACTGGCTCGCATGGAACTGCGTCATCTGCGTTATTTCGTCGTGCTGGCCGAAGAACTGCATTTCGGCCGGGCCGCGCGCCGGCTGGCGATTTCGCAGCCGCCGCTGAGCGTCGCCATCCGCCAGCTCGAGGAATCGGTCGGCGCGAGGCTGTTCGATCGCAACAGCAAAGAGGTGCGGATGACGCCGGCCGGCCAGGCGCTGCAGGCCTCGGCCCGGCTGCTGCTGCGCCAGGCGGAGGAGGCCGCGCTGGAGGCGCACGACATCTCGCGCGGATCAGCTGGCCGGCTGCGGATCGGCTTCGTCGGCGCCATGCTCTATCGCGGCCTGCCGCAGGCGCTGGCCAAGTACCAGGCCCTGCATCCGGCGGTGCGTGTCACGCTGGCGGAGCTCAATTCAGGCGAGCAGATCACCGAGTTGCTGCACGACCGGCTCGATGTCGGCTTCGTCCACACCAGCCGCATGCCGCCCGAGCTGTGCCACGCGCTGCTGCTGTCGGAGCCTTTCGTGGCCTGCCTGCCGGTCGGACATCGGCTGGCGCGCCGGCGCACGGTGGCAGTTGCGAGCCTGCGCGACGAGCCCTTCGTGCTGTTCTCGCGCAGCGCATCGCCCGACTACCACGAGCGCATCCTCGCGATCTGCGCCGGTGCCGGTTTCCGGCCCGAGGTGCGGCACGAGGTCCGGCACTGGCTGTCGGTGGTCTCGCTGGTCTCGCAGGGCCTGGGCGTGGCGCTGGTGCCGAGCGCGCTGCGCCGCACCGCGCTGCGGGGTGCCGTGTTCCGCCCGCTCGAGGAAGACGTGGCCGGCTCGGATGCGTACTGCGTGTGGCGCGAGGGGCCCGAGAACGCAGTGGTGCAGGGCTTTCTTCGCACCGTGCGAGCCGACACGCCGCCGTCCGACGATCAGGCGTAGAGCGGTTCCTCGGCCATCGCCTCGCACTGGTCCTGCAGCATCTGGATCTGGCCTTTCCAGTAGTCGCTCGAGCCGAACCATGGGAAGTTGATCGGGAAGATCGGATCTTCCCAGCGCCGCGCCAGCCAGGCGCTGTAGTGGATCAGGCGCAGCGTGCGCAGCGGCTCGACCAGCGTCAGCTCGCGCCGATCGAAGTCGCGGAACTGCTCGTAGCCGTCGAGCAGGCCGCTCAGCTGCCCGGTCTGCTGGGCGCGGTCGCCCGAGAGCAGCATCCAGAGATCCTGCACCGCGAAGCCGGTGCGGGTGTCGTCCAGGTCGACAAAGTGCGGGCCGCCGCCGGGGCGGTCGGTCGGCGTCCAGAGGATGTTGCCGGGATGGACGTCGCCGTGCAGCCGCAGCCTCTTGAGCGCCGGCGTGATGTCGCCGTCGTGGCCGCTGCCGAGCGCGGTGGCGGCGATCATCTCGAAGGCGGCGTTGCAGGCGGTCTCCCATTCGCGCTGGACGTCGAGCGGCACCATCTGGTGGCCGAGCAGCCAGTCGCGCGACGCGACGCCGAAGGTCTGGAGATCGAGCGCCGGCCGCGTCACGAAAGGGATGCGCGCACCGACCACATGGATGCGGCCGATGAAGCGGCCGACCCATTCGAGCACCTCGAAATCGTCGAGTTCGGGCGCGCGGCCGCCGCGGTAAGGGCTGACGCTGAAGGCGAAGCCGCCGTGATGGTGCAGCGTCCGGCCGCCGACCGAGATCGGGGCCACCGCAGGCACCTCGGCCGCCGCGAGCTCGAGGGCGAAGGCGTGCTCCTCGAGGATTTCTCCCTCGCTCCAGCGTCCCGGTCGGTAGAACTTGACCACCACCGCGCTGCGGTCCTCGAGGTGGACCTGGTAGACGCGGTTCTCGTAGGAGTTGAGGGCCGTGAGGCGGCCATCGCCGTGCAGGTCGAGCGCCGCGAGCGCATCGAGCACCACGTCGGGCGTCAGGCGTTCGTAGGGATGTGCGGCGTGGGCTGCACCGGGGGGAGGGGAGTTGGAAAGGGGCACATCGACATTGTCGGGCTTCGGCGCGATGCCACTTGATCTTTGTCCGGTTTGCGCGCGAAGCAACGCAAGTTTGTCATTCGAGTCGAACCCTTGGACGAATCTCATCGGCCCTGCTCGTCACCAGCGTGTAGTCGAACCACAGCCGCGTCAGGCGCACGTCATAGCGCTGGGCCTGGTATTCGTCTAGGAGGTTCCGATGCGCCGCTTGTTTGCCGATCGACTGGTCGTTGGCCACCGGGGTCATCGTGGTTCTGGTGGCCGTGGCGTTCGCCGTCTTGCGTGTAAGCGCTTGACTCGCCGCTGGCCGGCCGACTGCCGACTTTCTCAGGGCCGGGGCTGTCCCACCAGGCTGAGTTCGCGGCGGCAGCGCAGTTCGGTGATCCGGATCGCCTGGGGTGCGGCATCGAGATCGTGCGCGCTCGGTTCGAGCGCGCCCCAGCGGTTCGTCAGGAACTCGATGTCATAGCGGGTCTGCCAACCCTTGCCGATGGTGCGCTCGATGCAGCTGAGCAGATCGTGATAGCGCAGTGCAAAGTCCTGCGGGGCGGGGGCGGCGGTTGCGCTGAACGACAGCGCGCTGACGAAGGCGGCGATGGCGAAGATTCGTGTCGACATGGGCGAGAGTGGGTGCGGCAGCGTGATCGGCGACCGCTGGCGATGGGAGTTTGGGAAAGGCCGCAAATCTACACCACGTGCGAGGTCCGCCGCCGCGCGCGGCGCCATGCAACTACTCAAAAATCCCGCGAATGAATAATCCGTCGATGAGCCCGGGCCCCGCCTCTTCGACGCTGAGGTTGATCAAGACGTAGCCGCGCTCGCATCTGAGTATGAAGCTCGCCGTCGACGGACTCTGGCCGCTGGATGTCGCGAGCGGCCGGCAGCCTCCAACCTTGGAATGCAAGTCGACGAATAACTCTCGACCTTGGCTTTCCCGGACCTTGTCGTTGAATCGCTTCGCGAAGGCGCTGCCGACATCCTGGGGCGCCGCATCGAGGCGCGAAATCACGTCATCGAGGCGGTGCTTGAGTGTTTCCCCGGAAGATGCGGCAAATGCATGTGCACTCACGGCGCTGGCCCATACAATCCAGGCGGTCCTCGCGCACCTGTGCCAGTCCATTCGTAGCTCCTGGGCTCCTGATCTGCGTCGCCGGCGAATTGCCATACGGTCACGCCCAAAGGATGGAGCCATATGCAATCAAAGGGCGGATCGTTTCGACGTCGATGAGAAAGCTCTCGTTTCGCCGCGGGACGCGGACGAGAGATCTCCGTTCTGCGCTGGGAACTTGCGCAGAGCCACCCAGATGACAATCGCCCGATGCCATTGACTCCCGATGAATTCGATCTGCGTCGCGACGCGCCGGCCAACCACGCTCTCGACCACGGCCTGCTGCTGAATCAGGCCGACCTGGGTGGTCCGCCATGAGTGAATTCGCCGACGAACTGCACGACATCTTCGAACGCTTCGGTCCGGTCTCGCTGCGCCGGATGTTCGGTGGCCATGGCGTCTTCCACGACGGCCGCATGTTCGGCCTGGTCGCGCGCGAGCGGCTCTATCTCAAGGCGGACGCGCAATCGGCGCACTACTTCGATGCCAGGCAACTGGCTCCTTTCGAGTACCAGCGCCAGGGCCGGACTGCGCGCCTGTCCTACTACGAGGCGCCGCCGGAGTTGTTCGAGGATCGAGACGAAGCCGCTGTCTGGGCCCGCCGGGCCTGGGAGGCCGCGCTGCGGGCCGGGCCGAAGAAGCTGAAGCCGCAGCAAAGAAAAACCCGCCGCAGCGGGTGAAGGGCAGCCCTTCGAGGAGGGAGGGTGGATAAGAAGACGGACTGCCGCGCGGAGTATCCCCGTGGCGAATTAGCGGATCGTTAGCAGGTCCGCCGCTGGCGCGCCTTCAGGCGCCGGGCGCCGCACCGGGGGGTCCGCTTGAACGCCTTGTTGCGCGCTCACCAGCCAGACGATCCGGCCTTCCATCCCCGCCAAGGAGAAACTCTACAGCCAGGGAAGCGATAGCCGCGATCGCGCGCGTTCAGGCAGGCCAACAGCGAACTTCAGCCAGCCACTCGAAGTCCAAACATGTTCTTCGCTGCTGGAGTTCTTCATGAAGAAACTACTGGCTCTGTTGATTTTCGTCGCCGCGGCGGTGGTCGGACCTACCGCAGGCTTTGCCTTCAACGGTATGCAGGGCGGCACCCACGGCGGCATCGCGCAAGGAAGCGACAGGGGCTTTCACGGCAATCCCGGCTTCCGCGGTAACCCCGGCTTCCACGGCTTCCACGCCAACCCCGGCTTCCACCCGTTCCACGGGTTCGTCGGCATACCGGCGCGGCATCCCTTCTTTGTCCAGCGAGGCGTGGTGTTCGTCGGGGTGCCGTTTCCGGTCGCCGTGAACGCGGTCGGCTTCGTCGGCGAGCAGCCCCTTTATCTGTACTGTCAGAACCCGATGGGATTCTTCCCCGAGATCCAGTTCTGTCCGACGGGGTGGCTGCAGGTCTCGCAGTAGCTTGGCCGGGTGCGCCGACTACCGCAGCGACAGCACATGCCCCACGCGCGGATCCCCGCGCCCCGCCAGCACCTCGGCATAGGCTGCCTGCACGTCAATTCCGCCCGCATGGCGCTCGACCCGCAGCCAAGGCGCCCCATCCGTCACCCGCGCCACGAACGCGTGCCAGGCCTTCGCCATGCGCTCGCCGAACGCCTGCGCGCCCCATTCGCCGGTCCGCTTCTTGATCTGCGCCGGCGCGAAGAACAAGGTCGCGCGAGGACCCGGAAGATCCTTGCCGGACCCGCTTGCGGCCAGTTGATCGACGTGCGTACCGCCGATCGAGGCGCTGTATTTCAGGTTCGCAAAGCGCGTATGGATCGCCCGGCGCAGCTCGCCGTTGCCCGCGAAGTCGACATACACGCAGGGCGTGTCGGCCGCGAGTTGATCGAGCTCTTCGTAGGCCAGCACGCGGTCGTAGCAGCCCAGGCTTTCGCAGAACGCCTTGTTCGCGGCCGAGGTCAGGCCAATCACCTCGATGCCGTCGCGCTGCGCCAGCTGGAAGGCGGTGCCGTAAGCCGTCTTGCTCGACGCGCTGGACAGCAGCATAGCGCCCGGGCGCGCGCCGAAAAAGTCGTTGTCGTCAAGGAAGTCGTCGATCAGCCACGAGGTGATGAACAGCGGCCGCAGGAGCGCCTGGACGTCCTCGGTGTCCGCTGTGTAGAGCGGATCGACCTTGCAGCGGAAGTACTGGTTGTAGACCGCGGGTAGGGCGCTCCGGTGCGCCGCGCCATCGGTGAAGCGCTCGGGCGACAGCCGCTCGGGCGTCAGCACCGCGGCCGAGGCCATCGGGAAGTAGCCGTAGAGCCGCTCGCCCACCGCGACGCCCGGATGCAACGAGTGCGACACGGTCGCGAAGCCCCACACCGGCACGATGCCCCAGCCCTCTTCGCCGCTCGGGAAGAACTGCCAGTAGCTCATCGCCTCGCCGAAGGCGGCATAGGTGATGTTGTTCGAGGTCAGCGCGAAGTGCTCGATGCGCACGCGCACCTGGCCGTCGGCGAGGCGCTCGTCCTCGGCGCTGCGCAGGCGGGTGGCGGAAAGATCGTCCTTGCGGACCAGGAGGCTGTCTGTGCTCATCCGGCAACCATAGCGCAGGGCCGCAGGGAGCGCACGAGAAGAAGCCCGGCAAACGGTCGCTCAGGCGACCCTGCCGGGCGTCGGAGGCGGCTCGCGCCGCCGTTCAGGTTCAGCCGATCAAACGATCGCGAGCTCCACGTCGATGTTGCCGCGGGTGGCGTTCGAGTACGGGCAGACCTGGTGCGCGGTCTCGACCAGCAGCTTCTTCTGCGCATCGTCGAGGCCCGGCAGCGTGATCGCGAGCTTGACCGCGATGCCGTAGGCCTTTCCTTCGTTGATCGGGCCGAGCGAAACGCTGGAATCGATCGCGACGTCGTCCGGCACCTTGACGCTGATCTTCGGACCGACGGCCTTCATGGCGCCGATGAAGCAGGCGGCGTAGCCGACCGCAAACAGCTGCTCGGGGTTGGTGCCGGGCTTGCCCGAGCCGGGCGAGCTGAGCTTGACGTCGATCGCGCCGTCGCTGGACTTGCCGGCGCCGTCGCGGCCGCCGATGGTGTGGGCTTGGGCGGTGTAGAGAACCTTGTCGAGCTTGGTGGTCATGGTGATTCCTTTGCAGTGGTTGAGGGAGGGAGGGAGGGAGGGAAACGGAAAAGTGGCGTGCGTGGCCTCAAGCGGCCTTCTTGATGCGGTCGCGCAAGGACTGGATCTGCTGCGTCAGCGAAATGAGTTCGGGCACCGAGCACTCCGAGGCGGAAATCAGGCAGCCCGGCACGTCGGCGGCGCGCGCCTTGAGCTTGCGCCCCGCGGCCGTGAGGCTCACATGCACGCGGCGCTCGTCGGCGACGTCGCGGATGCGGGCCACCAGGCCATTGGCCTCGAGCCGCTTGAGCAGCGGCGTCAGCGTGCCCGAGTCGAGCGACAGCCGCTCGCCGACCTCGGACACCGTGAGCCCGTCGCGCTCCCACAGCACCAGCAGCACCAGGTACTGCGGGTACGTGAGGCCGAGCTTCTCGAGCAGCGGCTTGTACAGCCGCGTCATCGCGAGCGAGGCGGAATACACCGCGAAACAGAGCTGGTTGTCCAGCTTCAGCAGTTCGTCGATGGGGATCGTTGCGGTGGGCATGGAGCGAATTGTAGTGAGCAATTAAATTGTGTGCAATACAAATTGGCGCTGCAGGGTCTTTCCTGCTTCGGCCTCCGCCAGGGGGCCGAAGCCGCTGCGTCAACGGCCGCTGAAGCGCGCCGGCCGGCGTTCGACGAAGGAGCGCACGCCTTCGGCCGCGTCCTCGCTGTTCGACAGGCGCTGCTGCACCGGGATGAACTCCTCGACCGCCGCCAGCGGCCCCTGTTCGATCGCCTTGATCACGTTGAGCCGGGTCGCGACCACCGCCAGAGGCGCCTGGGCCGCGATCCGCTGCGCGATGCGCAGGGCCTCGTCGAGCTCCTGGCCAGCGGGCACCACGCGCTGGACGAAGTTCAGCCTGAAGGCCTCGGCGCTGTCGAACTCGTCGGCCGTGAGCAGGTGCAGCATCGCGTTGCCGAGGCCCGCGCGCTCGGCCATCCGCAGCGTCGCGCCGCCGGTGGCCATGATGCCGCGCTGCACTTCCATCTGCGAGAAGCGGCAGTTGTCGGCCGCCACCACGATGTCGGCGCCGAGCATCAGTTCGATGCCGACCGTGAAGCAGATGCCCTTGACCGCCACCACCATCGGCTTGGTGCGCCGGCGGTAGCCGGCCAGGCCGAAGTCGTGCGGCTCGACCAGCCCCTGCGGGACCGCCTTCTCGCCGCGCCGCATGTATTCGGCCACGGCCGGCAGGTCGAGGCCGGCCGTGAAATGGTCCCCGAAGGCATGCAGCACGCCCACGCGCAGCGCCGGATCGTCGTCGAGCCGGGTGTAGGCCTCGGCGAGCTGCTTGAACATCGGCGGCGTCCAGCCGTTGCGCTTGGCGGGCCGGTTGATGCCGATCAGCAGCACGTGGTCGAGCGCCTGGGTGTCGATGCAGCCTTCGGCGGGCGGGTTGGTCGGTGTCGCGGTCATCGGGCTTGTCTCCTCTGTTGTACTTGTCGGCGTATCAGTACGTGTACACGCCGCGCCCGGTCTTGCGACCCAACTGGCCCGCCGCGACCATCTCCTTCAGCAGCGGACAAGGCCGGTACTTCGAATCGCCGAACTGCTCGAGGTAGACCTCCATCACCGCCAGGCAGACGTCGAGCCCGATCATGTCGGCCAGCGCCAGCGGGCCGATCGGCTGGTTGCAGCCGAGCTTCATGCCGGCGTCGATGTCCTCGGCGGTCGCCAGCCCGTCGGCCAGCACGAAGAAGGCTTCGTTGATCATCGGCACCAGGATGCGGTTGACCACGAAGCCCGGTGCGTTCTTCACCGTGATCGGCGACTTGCCGAGCTTCACGGCGAGTTCCTTCACGGCGTCGTGCGTCGCGTCGCTGGTCAGATAGCCGCGGATGATCTCCACCAGTGCCATCATCGGCACCGGGTTGAAGAAGTGCATGCCGATGAAGCGGTCGGCGCGCGAGGTGGCTGCGGCCAGTTGGGTGATCGAAATCGACGAGGTGTTCGAAGCGATGATCACCTCGGGCGCCAGCAGGGCGTCGACTTGCTGGAGGATCTTGAGCTTGAGCGCGTGGTTCTCGGTCGCGGCCTCGATCACCAGCTGGGCCGACTTCAGGTCGTCGTAGTTGGTCGAGCCCTTGATCAGCGCCAGCGCGGCGTCCTTCTGGGCCGCCGCGAGCTTGTCCTTCTTGATCAGGCGGTCGAGGCTGCCCGCCACCGTGGCGACGCCCTTGTCGACCGCGGGCTGCGCGATGTCGACCATGACCACGTTGACGCCCGCGACCGCGCAGACCTGGGCGATGCCGTTGCCCATCGTGCCCGCGCCAATGATGCCGACCGTCTGGATTGCCATGAAAAATACTCCTTGAACTGAAGAATGGAAAAGGAGGGCGCCGCCCCGGACGGCGTCCCGCGGCAGAGATTGTGGAACAGAGCGCGGCGGCGCGCGTTGCCGTCCGTGACAGCGCCCGGATGCGGCGCGAGTGATTTAAAGTGCCGCGTTCATCCTTCCCGTCACGAATCGACCCATGACCACCCTCGGCACGCCCCTTTCCCCTACCGCCACCCGCGTGATGCTGCTCGGCTCCGGCGAGCTCGGCAAGGAGGTGCTGATCGCCCTCCAGCGGCTGGGTGTCGAGACCATCGCGGTCGACCGCTACGACAACGCGCCGGGCCAGCAGGTCGCGCACCATGCGCGGACCATCACGATGAGCGACCCGGCCCAGCTCAAGGCCCTGATCGAGGCCGAGAAGCCGCAGCTGGTGGTGCCCGAGATCGAGGCCATCGCGACGCCGATGCTGCAGCAGCTGGAGGACGCCGGCGTGGTGCGCRTCATCCCGACTGCGCGGGCGGCCCGCCTCACGATGGACCGCGAAGGTATCCGCCGCCTGGCCGCCGAGACGCTCGGCGTGCCGACCAGCCCGTACAAGTTTTGCGATTCGCTTGCCGAGCTGCAGGCGGCCATCGACGCCGGCATCGGCTATCCGTGCATCGTCAAGCCCGTGATGAGCAGCTCGGGCAAGGGCCAGAGCAAGATCGACGGCCCGGCCGACGTGCAGAAGGCCTGGGATTACGCCATGGCCGGCGGCCGCGTCAGCCACGGCCGGGTGATCGTCGAGGGCTTCATCAACTTCGACTACGAGATCACGCTGCTGACCGTGCGCGCCCTCGACGGCACCGGCGTAGTGCAGACGCAGTTCTGCGAGCCGATCGGCCACGTCCAGGTGAGCGGCGACTATGTCGAGAGCTGGCAGCCGCACCCGATGGCGCCCGCCGCGCTGCAGAAGGCGCACCAGATCGCGCAGGCCGTGACCGCCGATCTCGGCGGCCAGGGCCTGTTCGGCGTCGAGCTGTTCGTCAAGGGCGAGCAGGTCTGGTTCAGCGAAGTCAGCCCGCGGCCGCACGACACCGGCATGGTGACCATGGCGACCCAGTGGCAGAACGAGTTCGAACTGCACGCCCGCGCGATCCTCGGGCTGCCGGTCGACACCACGCTCAAGAGCCCCGGCGCCAGCGCCGTGGTCTACGGCGGCGTCGACGCCACCGGCATCGTCTTCGATGGCGTAGCCGAGGCGCTGGCGGTGCCGGGCGTCGACCTGCGCCTGTTCGGCAAGCCCGAGAGCTTCACGAAGCGGCGCATGGGCGTGGCGCTGGCGCACGCGGACGACATTGACACCGCGCGTCGCAACGCCAAGGAAGCGGCCTCGCGCGTGAAGCCAAGACAAGCCTGATCTCACCGCCGGAGCCACTCTGATGCTGCATCCCCAAGCCCAGGCTTTCATCGACCTCCTCGTGCAGCGCGGCGTGCCGCCGACGCACACGCTGACGCCAGCCGACGCGCGCAAGTTCTACCGCGAGCGGCGCGCCGTGACGCAGCCCGATCCCGGCGAGGTGGCCGAGCTGCGGGAACTGCAGGCCGACGGGCCGCACGGGCCGATTCCGCTGCGCTTCTACCGCCCGCTCGGTGCCGCGGCCGCTGCCGTGCTGCCGGTGCTGGTGTACTACCACGGCGGCGGCTGGACCATCGGCGACCTCGACACCCACGACACGCTGTGCCGCGAGCTCTGCAACCTGTCGGGCTGTGCGGTGGTGGCGGTCGACTACCGCTTGGGGCCCGAGCATCGTTTTCCGGCGGCGGTCGACGACGTGCTCGCGGCCACGCGCTGGGTGCGGCGGGAGGCTGCAGCGCTCGGCGTCGATGCCGGCCGCCTTGCGGTCGGCGGCGACAGCGCGGGCGGCAACCTGGCGGCGGTGGTCGCGATCGCGGCGCGCGATGCCGGCGATCTGCCGATCGGCTACCAGCTGCTGATCTATCCGGCGACCGACATGCGCCGCGTCCATCCTTCGCATGTCACCAATGGCCAGGGTTACGTGCTGACGGCCGACACCATCCGCTATTTCCACGACCAGTACATCACCGATGCGGCGCACGACCTCGACTGGCGCGCCTCGCCGCTGCTGCGCGAGGACCTAGCCGGCCTGCCGCCGGCCCTGGTGCTGACCGCCGGCTACGACCCGCTGCGCGACGAGGGCCTGGACTATGCGCGGGCGCTGAGCGCCGCCGGCAACCGGACCAGCTACGTCTGTTTCGAGCGCCAGATCCATGGCTTCATCACCATGGGCCGGCTGCTCGACGAGGCCAATGCCGCCGTCTCGATGTGCGCGGCCGAACTGCGCCGGGCCCTCCAGCCCTGACCCCCACGCTCCCCCACTGCGTGTGGGTCGCTGCCCCCCGAGGGGGCCGCAGGCCGCCTTGGCGCGGCCCGGCGGCGGCCTAAGGGAAAGTCCCCGCGCCGTCGCCGACGCGATCGGCGCCGTCCCCCGCTACGATCGGCAGATGGCGACGCCGGCCACGGGCCGTCCGTCGCCGAGCGGAGGAGAACGGCATTGGTCAGCAGGCAAGCGAAGCATGCGCCGCGCGGCAATCAGCGCGACGAGCGCCTCATGTGGATCACCTCGCAGCGCGTGTTCTACGCGGGCCTGCTGGGCGCGACCACCGAGCGCAGCATGGGCGGGCACGGCGTCTATCTTTCGCCCGTCGGTGCAGCGCTGCGGATCCGTATCGGCGGCGGCGCCTGGCAGAGCGGCGAGCTGATGGTGGTGCCGCCCCTGGTGCCGCACCAGATCGAGACCGAACACCGCAGCATCGTGAACCTGCTGATCGAACCCGAGTTCGTCGATCCGGCGCGGCTGCCCGACTTCCTTCGGCATTGCGGGCCAGTCGATGCGCCGGCCTTCGCGCAGCGCGTGCGCGAGGTGCATGCGCAACTGGCCGAGGCCTCGGGACGCGAGAGCTTCGACCATTTCGATTTCGATGCGCTGTTCTTCGGTGCGCCGCTGGCGGCGCGGACGCTCGACGCCCGCATCCGCGAGGTGATCGAGTGCATCAGCGCCGATCCGGCGGCACCCACCTCGGCCGAACAATGCGCCGCCTCGGTGGGACTTTCCTTCTCTCGCTTCCTGCATTTGTTCAAGCAGGAGACCGGCCTGACCTTCCGTGCCTTCCGGGCCTGGAAGCGTGCCCGCAGCCTGCTGCGCCATGTGCGCCAGAGCTCCACGCTGACCGACATCGCGCTCGACACCGGCTATCCCGACTCGACCCATTTCAGCCACTCGATCCGGCAGGTCTACGGCCTGCGTCCCAGCGACATCCTGGCAGGTTCTCGGCGGCTCGCCGTGCACCAATGAAGCGCGCGCGCAGCGCCGCGTGAAGAAGCCGATGCGGGACAACCCTCTGCGTCGCGGGCGCGAGTCACCGCTATAAACCGCGAAACCCGAACGAGACCTACTTGCAAATACTTCAGCTCCTGCTCTCAGGCATCGCACAAGGCTGCATCTATGGCCTGATCGCTCTGGGCTTCGTGCTGATCTACAAGGCCACCGAGACCGTGAGCTTCGCGCAGGGCGAGCTCATGATGGTCGGCGCTTTTTGCGCCTTTGCCGGCATGTCGATGTTCGGGCTGCCCTTCTGGCTGGCGGCGCTGCTGGCGGTGGCGGCGATGGTCGCTTTCGGCGTGCTGCTCGAACTGGTGGTGATCCGTCCGATCCTGGGCCAGCCGCAATTCTCGATCGTGATGCTGACCATCGGCATCGGCTACGTGGCGCGCGGGCTGGTCACGATGATCCCCGGCATCGGCACCGAGACCCACACGCTGCCGGTGCCCTACAAGGACGAGATCTGGAAGGTCGGCGAGCTGGTGGTCAACCTCGAGCAGCTGGCCATCATCGTCGCCACCACGGTGCTCTGCGGCCTGCTGTTCGCGATGTTCCGCTACAGCAAACTCGGCATCGCGATGCAGGCCGCGTCGCAGAACCAGCTCGCGGCCTACTACATGGGCATTCCGGTCAAGCGCCTCAACGGCCTGGTGTGGGGGCTGGCGGCGGCGGTGGCGGCGATCGCCGGCATGCTGCTGGCGCCGATCACCTTCGTCCACGCCAACATGGGCTTCATCGGCCTCAAGGCCTTTCCGGCCGCGGTGGTGGGCGGCTTCGGCAGCCTGCCGGGTGCGATCGTCGGCGGCCTGGTGATTGGCATCGTCGAATCCTTCGCGGGCTTCTACCTGCCCGACGGCTTCAAGGACACGGCGCCCTACATCGTGGTGCTGGTGATGCTGATGGTGAAGCCGAACGGCCTCTTTGGCGAAAAACTTCGCAAGAAAGTCTAGGCCGTTCTTCATGCGCTACATCTTCAAGACCAGCTACACGCAGGACATCGATCTCGCCAAGCACGGCGGCCACGTGTTCTGGTACAGCCTGCTCGGCGTGGCGCTGATCGCGGCGCCGTGGGTGGTGCCCGAGTACTGGCTGGCGCAGCTGACCTTCGTGCTGATCTACGGCATCGTCGGCCTCGGGCTGATGCTGCTGGCCGGCTTCACTGGACAGTTCTCGATCGGCCACGCGGCCTTTCTTGGCACCGGGGCCTACACGCAGGCGGTGCTCGGCAACATGGGCGTGCCGTTCCCGATCGCGCTGGCCGCCGCCGCGGCGCTGTCGGCCGCGGTCGGCGTGGTGGTCGCGATGCCGGCGCTGCGCGTCAAGGGCATCTATCTCGGCATCGCGACGCTGGCCTTCGGCTTCATCGTCGAGGAGGTGTTCGCGCGCTGGGAGAGCGTCACCGGCGGCAACTCCGGGCTGCACGTGAAGCCGGCGAGCCTGTTCGGCTGGGAGCTGAACTCGAGCGAGAGCTTCTACCTGGTCTGCCTGATCATCGCGGTGCTGTGCACGCTGGCCATCCTGAACCTGCTGCGCTCGCCCACCGGCCGCGCCTTCGTCGCGATCCGCGACTCCGAGATCTCGGCGCAGAGCATGGGCATCCACCTGGCGCGCTACAAGACGATGTCCTTCGCAATTTCGGCGGCGCTGGCCGGGCTCGGCGGCGCGCTCTATGCCCACAAGCTGAGCTTCATCGCACCCGATCAGTTCAACATCCTGCAATCGATCGACCTGCTGCTGCTGGTGGTGATCGGTGGCTTGGGCTCGGTGCATGGTGCCTTCCTGGGCGCGATCTTCCTGATCGCGATGCCGCAGCTGATCGCGCTCGGCAAGGACTGGCTGCCGGCGGCGATCGGCCAGGCGCCGGGTCTGCAGGGGCTGGTCTACGGCCTGGTGCTGATCGCCTTCGTGCTGTTCGAGCCGCTCGGCCTCTATGGGCGCTGGCTCAAGATCCGCACCTGGCTGCAGCTGTTTCCGTTCTACCGGCGCGGCCTGTTCAAGCGGCAGAAGTCCTTTACCAAGTCGGACCGATTGAGATGAGCGCCTCCGACATTCTTCTTTCCGCCAGGGACCTGAGCGTGCGCTTCGGCGGCGTGCTGGCGGTCAACAAGGTCAGCTTCGACGTTCGTCGCGGCGAGGTCTTCACGCTGATCGGGCCCAACGGTGCCGGCAAGACCACGGTGTTCAACCTGATCAGCCGCATCTACACGCCGACCACCGGCGAGATCGTCTGGCACGGCGGTGCGGTGCCGCTGGCGCTGACCGAGCAGGCGCCGCACGAGATCGCGGCGCTGGGCATTGCGCGCACCTTCCAGAACATCGAGCTGTTCGAACATGCGACCGTGCTGCACAACCTGCTGATCGGCCGCCATACGCACCGCCAGACCGGTCTCTGGAGCGAGGTGTTCTTCACCTCCGCCACCCGCCGCGCCGAGATCGAGGCGCGCGAGAAGGCCGAGCAGGTGATCGACCTGCTCGACCTGCAGCACCACCGCGACTCGATGGTCGCGGGCCTGCCCTACGGCGTGCGCAAGGTGGTCGAGCTGGCGCGTGCGCTGTGCACCGAGCCCAAGCTGCTGCTGCTCGACGAGCCCTCGTCCGGCCTCAATGTCGAGGAGACCGCCGACATGGCCTTCTGGATCCAGGACATCCAGCATGAACTCGGCATCTCAGTGCTGATGGTGGAGCACGACATGTCGCTGGTGTCGAAGGTGTCCGACCGGGTGCTGGCGATGAACATGGGGGAGGCGCTGGCTTCGGGAACGCCTGCCGAGGTGCAGTCGGATGCGCGGGTGATCGAGGCGTACCTGGGGACTGTCGATGACGTGAGCAGCTTGCGGAGGGCCGCATGAGCGACGTCGTCCTGCAGCTCCTCAACGTGGAAAGCGCCTACGGCCCCATCAGGGCCATCCGCGGCGTCAGCCTCAAGGTGCGCGCCGGCGAGATCGCCACGGTGCTGGGCTCCAATGGCGCCGGCAAGACCACGATCCTCAAGACCATCTCGGGCATCATCGATCCGCGCAAGGGCAGCATCGAGTTCAAGGGCAAGAACATCACGGCGCAGGACCCGGCCCACATCGTCCAGCAGGGCCTGAGCCACGTGCCCGAGGGGCGCGAGGTGTTCCCGCTGCTGTCGGTCAGGGACAACCTGCTGATGGGCGCCTACACCCGCAAGGACCGCGACGGCGTTGCACGCGACATCGAGACCGTGTTCGGCTACTTCCCGATCCTCAAGGAGCGTGCCGCTCAGGACGCCGGCCTGCTCTCGGGCGGCCAGCAGCAGATGCTCGCGATCTCGCGCGCGATCATGGCGGCGCCGCACCTGATCCTGCTCGACGAACCCAGCCTCGGCCTCTCGCCCAAGCTCACCAAGGAGATCTTCGAGATCGTGGTGCGCATCAACCGCGAGCGCGGCACCACCATCCTGCTGGTCGAGCAGAACGCCAACATGGCTCTCAATGCCTCCGACTACGGCTACGTGCTCGAGAACGGCCGCATCGTCATGGAAGACACCTGCGAGCGGCTGCGCGAGAAGGAGGACATCAAGGAGTTCTACCTCGGCCTCAAGGACGACGGCGTGCGCGGCGAGCGGCGCTGGAAAAAGAAGAAGACCTGGAGATGAGCAACGCCATGCACGCCAAGGCACCTGCCGGCCTCTGGGACCTGGGCCGCATCCAGTCGCGCACCGACATCGTGGTTCCCGGCGAGACCATGGCCGCGATGTTCTGGAACGCCGCCCGGCTGCGCGGCGACAAGGTCTGGATGCGGCAGAAGAAGCTCGGCATCTGGCGCAGCTGGAGCTGGAAGCAGACCGCCGATGCGGTGGCCGAGATCGCCGGCGGACTGATGGCGATCGGCTTCGCGCCGCACGAGTGCGCCTCGATCCTGTCGAACACCGTGATCGAATGGGTGCTCTGCGACCTCGCGGTGCTGAGCTGCGGCGGCGTGGCCAACGGCATCTACCCAACCGACGCCGCCTCCCAGGTGCACTACCTCTGCGAGGACTCGCGCACCACCGTGCTCTTCGTCGAGGACGACGAGCAGCTCGACAAGGCGCTCGAAGTGCGCGCCGGCCTGCCGCTGCTGCGCAAGATCGTGGTCTTCGACATGGAGGGCCTGCGCGACCTGCACGATGACGACGTCATCAGCCTCGACGCCCTGCGCGCGCTCGGCCGCGACTACAACAAAGCCCATCCGCAGGAGCTCGAGCAGCGCGTCGGCGGCTGCCGGCCCGACGATCTGGCGATCCTGGTCTACACCTCGGGCACCACCGGCAAGCCCAAGGGCGCGATGCACAGCCACCGCGGCCTGGTCTACACCACGCGCGGCTACAACACGCTGGTGGCACAGGACGAGCACGACGAGCGCATGTGCTTCCTGCCGCTGTGCCACATCGCCGAGCGCATGGGCGGCGAGTACTTCGCGATGTACACCGGCTCGATCCTCAACTTCGTCGAGAACCCCGAGACCGTGCCCGAGAACGTGCGAGAGATCGCCCCGACCGTGTTCACCGCGGTGCCGCGGGTGTGGGAGAAGTTCTATTCGGGCGTGATGATCGCGCTCAAGGAGGCCAGCCGCGTGCAGCAGGCCGCCTATGCCTGGAGCATCGGCGTCGGCACCACCATCGCCGAACGCGTGCTGGCCGGGCAGCCGGTCGGCGCCGTGCTGCGCTTCAAGTTCCGGCTCGCGCGCTGGCTGGCGCTGGACAACGTGCGCAAGCTGATCGGCATCCACCGCGCGCGCTTCCTGGTCACCGGCGCGGCACCGATCTCGCCCGGGCTCGTCAAGTGGTACCTCGCGCTGGGCGTGCCGATGCTCGAGGTCTGGGGCATGACCGAATCCTGCGGCGCCGCCACTGGCGTGCCAGCGGCGCGCATCAAGCCCGGCGCCATCGGCACGGCCGCGGGCTACAACGAAGTGCGCATCGACCCCGCCACGGGCGAGATCCTGGTGCGCGGCACCAACGTCTTCATGGGCTACCTGAACCTGCCCGAGAAGACCGCCGAGACCATCGACGCCGAGGGCTGGCTGCACACCGGCGACGTCGGGACGGTCGACCAGGACGGGTATTTCCGCATCACCGACCGCATGAAGGACATCATCATCACGGCGGGCGGCAAGAACATCACGCCGAGCGAGCTCGAGAACGAGCTCAAGTTCAGCCCCTACATCACCGACGCCGTGGTGATCGGCGATGCAAAGCCCTACCTCAGCGTGATCATCATGATCGACCAGGAGAACGTCGAGAAATTCGCCCAGGACCACGACGTGCCCTTCAGCAACTACCAGAGCCTGACGCGCGCGCAGGAGGTGCAGGACCTGATCCAGGCCGAGCTCGACCGTGTCAACGCCAAGTTCGCGCGGGTCGAGCAGATCAAGAAGTTCTTCCTGCTCGAGACCCAGCTCAGCGCCGAGGACGAGGAACTGACCCCGACTATGAAGCTCAAGCGCAAGCTGGTGCAGGCCAAGTACGCCGATCGCATCGACGCCATGTACGCGTAGACCATTCTTTCGCCACCTAGAGGAGACAACAGTATGAAGACCCAGACACTGATCCCCCTGGCCGCCGCGGCCGGTCTCGCGCTGGGCTCCGGCCTGGCCAGCGCGCAGCAGCAGGGCGTGGGCAAGGACGAGATCCGCATCGGCACGATCCAGGACCTGTCAGGTCCGCTGGCTGGTTTCGGCAAGCAGTCGCGCAACGGCATGCAGTTGGCCGTCGATGAACTCAACGAGCAGGGCAGCGTTCACGGCCGCAAGCTCAAGCTGTTCGTCGAGGACTCGGGCTACGACCCCAAGAAGGCGGTGCTGGCGGCACAGAAGCTGGTCAACCAGGAGAAGATCTTCATCATGGCGGGCCACATCGGCACCGCGCAGAACATGGCGGCGATGCCGGTGCAGTTCGAGAAGAACATCGTCAACTTCTTCCCGATCACCGCGGCGCGCGAGATGTACGAGCCGTTCAATCGGCTCAAGTATTCCTTTGCCGCGACCTACTACGACCAGATCCGCATGGCACTGCCGAAGATGATCAAGGAAAAGGGCGCGAAGAAGGTCTGCACCATCTACCAGGACGACGAATTCGGCCTCGAGGTCCAGCGCGGCGCCGAGGCCGGCCTGAAGGCGGCGGGCATGGAACTGACCGAGAAGACCTCCTTCAAGCGCGGGGCGACCGACTTCTCGTCGCAAGTGGCCAAGATGAAGGCGGCCAACTGCGACCTGGTGGTGCTCGGCACCATCATCCGCGAGACCATCGGCACCGTGGGCGAGGCGCGCAAGACCGGCTTCAACCCGACCTTCCTGGGCTCCAGCGCGGCCTACACCGACTTGATCCACAAGCTCGGCGGCAAGCCGATGGACGGCGTCTACGCGACCATGACGGTGCAGAACCCCTACACCGACGAGCAGTCCCAGCCGCTGCGCTTCTGGGCCAACAAGTACAAGACCAAGTTCAACGAGGACCCGACCGTGTTTTCGGTCTACGGCTATTCGATCATCCAGGCCTTCATCCAGGCCGCCAACAAGGCCGGCCCCAACCTAAACACCGACAGCTTCATCAAGGCGATGGACAGCAGCACCTTCGAGCCCGACATGTTCGGCAGCCCGAAGATGACCTTCTCGGCCACCAAGCGGCTCGGCAACGACCAATCGCGGCTGTCGCAGATCGTCGATGGAAAGTGGAAGGTGGTGTCGGACTATCTGGCGCCCTGAACACTGAAAAGCACAAGCAACAAAGCCGCCCGAGGGCGGCTTTGTTGTGAGTGCCCTTCCAGGGATACCGCGGAACCGGCTTGGCCGGGCCGCTGATATCGCCCCCGGAAGGGGGTGGGCGGCTACACGAAGTGAGCCAACCTGGGGGAGAGCCTATTCCTCCACGAAGGCCTCTTCGCGCTTGGCCTTGATCGACGGCAGCAGGACGATGCCCAGCAGCAGGCAGGCCGCGACGAGCAAGCCGGCCGACAGCGGCCGGGTGACGAACACGGCCCAGCTGCCGCGCGACAGCAGCAGCGCACGGCGCAGGTTCTCTTCCATCATCGGCCCGAGGATGAAGCCCAGCAGCAGCGGCGCCGGCTCGSWYCYSAGCTTGAWRAAGRGGTAGCCGATGAAGCCGAAGGCCGCCACCATCCAGATGTCGAAGGTGTTGTTGTTGGTCGAGTAGACGCCGATCGCGCAGAACAGCACGATCGCCGGGAACAGGAACTTGTAGGGCACCGTCAGCAGCTTGATCCACATGCCGATCAGCGGCAGGTTCAGGATGATCAGCATCGCGTTGCCGATCCACATCGAGGCGATCAGGCCCCAGAACAGCTCGGGGTTGCTGGTCATCACCTGCGGGCCCGGCTGGATGTTGTGGATCGTCATCGCGCCGACCATCAGCGCCATCACCGCGTTGGGCGGAATGCCCAAGGTCACA
>NZ_JBFUIU010000060.1:0-22218 GCF_056401695.1 Variovorax sp. P4_D9 | reverse complement strand
CCGCACGGTCGCGCCGGGCATCCGCAGTTCGAGAAAACCGATGTTCGTCGCCGCCATCCAGTCGGCGATCTCCAGCAGCTCATGAGGCGCCTTTTTCATGCAGCACTCCCCATCGGCCTGCTGCGGTGCAGCGCCACCATGCGCGCCACCTTCGCCAGCCAGGCTTCTTTCTGTTCGAGCGCGGCCACAGCCTCGTCCCAGGTGGTCTCGATGAAGCGGATCCGGCTGCCGATCGGCGCCTGGCCCAGGCGCCACAAATCGGCCTCGATCACGGTGCCGAGCTTGGGATAGCCGCCCGAAGGCTGGGCGTCGCGCATCTGGATGATCGGCTGCCCGCTGTGCGGGACCTGGATCACGCCGGGCACGATGCCGTGCGAGCGCAATTCCATCGGCGCCACCGGCCGCAAGGCCTCCCCAGCCAGCCGGTAGCCGTAGCGGTCGCTCTGCGCCGTGATGCGCCATTCGCCGGCCCAGAAGGCCTCGCGTGACGCGGCCTCGAAGCCCAGGTATTCGGCCGCCGGCAAGACCCGCAGCGCGACCAGCCCGTCGACCTCCAGCGGCAGGGCGAGGGCCGGCGGCACCAGGCCGAAGCCGGTCCGGCAAGCGCGTTCCCGGTCGGCTGCACGCAGCACGTCGCCCTTGCGCAATGCCCGCCCCTCATGGCCACCGAAGGTGCCGCGCATCTGGGTGCTGCGCGAACCCAGCACCTCCGGCACATCGATGCCACCCGGCAGGCACAGCAGCGCACGGCTGGCGCGCTGCGCGCCCTGCGGCAGGCCCAGCGTCAGCACCTGGCCGGCCCGCGCCTGGTGCGACCACCACGGCAGCAGCGGCTGGGCGTCGAGCTTCGCGCCGCAGTCCGCGCCGGTCAGCGCGAAGGCGCAATCCCCGGTGAAGCGGACCTTGAACGGAAAGACCGGAATCTCGATGCCCGCGGCGCCGACCTCGTTGCCGAGCAGGAGGTTGCCCGCCGCCAGCGCCAGGTCGTCCATGGCACCGGCGGTACCGACGCCGAAGCGCAGGTTGCCCAGGCGCCCGAGGTCCTGCACGGTCGCCAGGGCCGCGTTGGAAAGTATCTCGATCATTTTTCTATCCCTTCGACCAGGAAGCGGATGCGGTCGCCCGGCTGCAGCGTGGCCGGCGGATTGCGCCCCGGGTCGAAGAAGGCCATGGTGGTGCTGCCGATGGTGTTCCAGCCGCTCGGCCCGGCCGAGGCCGAGACCCCGGTCTGCGCCCCGCCGATCGACACCGCGCCGCCCGGAATGCTGAGCACCGGCACCTTGCGCCGCGGAGTCGCGATGCGCGGGTCCATGCCGCCCAGGTAGCAGTAGCCGGGATGGCTGCCCAGCGCATACACCGGGTACAGCGGCGCGCTGTGCAGCTCGACGATCTCCTCGACCGACAGGCCGGTGTGCGCCACGACGTCGGCCATGTGCGGGCCGCCGGCACCGCCATAGCGTACCGGCAGCTCGACCACCCGGCCTTCGCGGGTGAGCGGCGTGACCGCCTCCCAGGCGGCCTCCAGCCGCGCCTTCAAACCATCGAGCGCGCGCGGCGGACGCACGAAGCTCAACATCAGGTTGTTCATTCCGGGCACGGCCTCGCGCACCTCGGGCCATTCGGCGGCCTCCTGCGCGAGCGCCCAGATGCGCTGCTGCGAAGGAAGCTCCATCGCGCCGCCCGGGGCTTCGAAGAGCAGCGCGGTGGTGCCCAGCACGCTCAGCGTCGGGGCCGATCCAGTCGTCGGGGAGTTCACGGTGCGTTCCTGCGCTGCAGCCAGCGTTCGAGGTGGTGGATATCGACCCCGCCGGTGGCGAAGCCGTCGTCTTGAAGCAGCGCGCGGTGCAGCGGCACGTTGGTCGCGATGCCGTCGACCTGCAGCTCACCCAGCGCGAGCCGCATGCGATCGAGTGCGTCCTCGCGGCTGGCGCCATGCACGATCAGCTTGCCGATCATCGAGTCGTAGTACGGCGGCACGCGGTAGCCCATGCCCGCGTGCGAATCGAAGCGCACGCCGAAGCCGCCGGGTACGCGCCAGCCCGTGATGAGACCCGGCGAGGGCGCAAAGCTGTCGGGATCCTCGGCGTTGATGCGGCATTCGATCGAATGTCCCCGGCAGGGAACATCGGCCTGCGTAATGGCCAGCCGCTCGCCGCGCGCCATGCGCAGCTGCTGCTGCACGATGTCGATGCCCGTGGTCATCTCGGTCACCGGATGCTCCACCTGCAGCCGCGTATTCATCTCGATGAAATAGAAGGCGCCCTTCTCGTAGAGGAACTCGAAGGTGCCGACGCCGCAGTAGCCGATCTGCCGGCAGGCCGYCGCGCAACTCTCCCCGACCTCGGCGATCAGCGCCTCATCGATGCCGGGCGCGGGTGCTTCCTCGATTACCTTCTGGTGCCGGCGCTGCAACGAGCAGTCCCGGCTACCGAGCCAGATGGCGTGGCCGTGACTGTCGGCCAGCACCTGGATCTCGACATGCCGCGGATGCAACAGGAACTTCTCGATGTAGACCTCGGGATTGCCGAAGGCGCGTCGCGCCTCCTCGCGCGTCAGCGCCAGCGCCTCGAGCAGCTCGCCCTCCTCCCGGACCACGCGCATGCCGCGGCCGCCGCCGCCGCCGGCCGCCTTCACGATCACCGGGTAGCCGACCTCGCGCGCCAGCGCGCGCACCGCCTCGGGATCGTCGGGCAAGCCGTCGTCCGGGCCCGGCACGCAGGGCACGCCGGCCCGGCGCATCGCACGCTTGGCCGCGACCTTGTCGCCCATCACGCGGATGCAGGCGGCGCTCGGTCCGACGAAGCGCAATCCGGCCTGCTCGACCTTCTCGACGAAGCCCGCGTTCTCCGACAGGAATCCGTAGCCGGGATGGATCGCCTGCGCACCGCTCACCTCGGCCGCATAGAGCAGCGCCGACTGGTTGAGATAGCTCTGGCCAGGGCTGGCCGGGCCGATGCACAGCGCCTGGTCGGCCTGCTGCACATAGACCGCATCGCGGTCGGCGTCGGAGTGCGCGACCACCGTCTTCAGGCCCAGGCCGCGGCAGGCGCGCAGGATGCGCAAGGCGATCTCGCCGCGGTTCGCAATCAGGACGGTGTCGAACATGGCGGTCCTCTCAGGCAAGGCGGAACAAGGGCTGGCCGGCCTCGACCTCGTCGCCGGAGCGCACCAGCACCTCGGCGATGGTGGCGTCGGCCTCGGCGCGCACCTCGTTGAAGACTTTCATCGCCTCGATCACGCACAAGGTCTGGCCGGCGGCGACCTGCTGGCCCAGCTGGACGAACAGCGGCTCGCCCGGCGAAGGCTGAAGGTGGATCACTCCATAGAGCGGCGCCAGGCATTCGATCGGGCCCGCTGCCGGTTCGACCGCGGGCTCCTGGATGGCACCTGGCAGGGCGGCGCGCGCATCGTCCTTCCCGTTCCCATCGGCCTGCGGGGCGGCGGAGGCATCCTCGGCGCCGCGCTCGGACCGGGCCGGCGGAGCCGACGCCCCCTGCTTCACCAGCCGCAGCGTGCAGCCGTCTTCGCTGTACTCCAGCTCCGACAGCGCCGAGGCCGCCAGTGCGTCGATGAGGATCCTGATCTGTTCCTGTTTCATGCCGGACCCGCCGGTAAAGGGCGGGATCTCCTTGGTGGCCGACGCATTCCGCGAACGCGTGACGGCAGGCATGAACGGTAGCCCGCGAAGGCCGCAAAGCCAAAGACGGATTGGCTGTGCCGGGATAAGGGTGGCTTATGACGCCGCGGCCAGCGCCGGGGCCCCGGTGGCGGCGGCGCTGTTCGACAGTTCGGTGACCAGTTCGAGCAGGATGTCCTTGACCGCCTGCGCCGGCTCGGAGAGCGGCAGGTGGTCAGACTGGCACAGGGCCAGCGGCGCCTCGATCACGGGGTCGACGATCTGGAACTGCCAGGCGCCACAGGACGCCACCACCTCGCGCGCCATCGACGCTGGCAGGATCGTGGCACCCAGGCCGTCGGCAACGGCCGCCGTCAGCGTGAAGGCGGATTCGATCTCGGCCACGACGCGCGGCGCCGAGCCAAGCCGACTAAATGCCGCATCGACCAGCTTGCGCACCACGTTGTAGGGACGCGGCAGGAAGAGTTCCATGTCGCGCAGGTCGGCCAGGCGCACAGGTTGGGCCGGCGCCGGGATCGACGCCGGCCCTACAAGGAACAAGGGCTCCTTCAGCAGCGGCAGGAAGGTCAGGCCATGGATCGCCTTGTCGCCGTAGAGCACGGCCAGGTCCATCCGGCCGTTCATGATCAGTTCGCTGAGCGTGGTGCCGTAGTTCTCGTTGAGGTACAGCAGGATGCCCGGATGGCGCGCCCGCACCGTGCGCAGCAAGGGCAGCGAGAGCGCCGCCGCCGCCGTGCCGGGCGCGAGACCCACCGATACCTGGCCCGAGACGCCCTGCCCGGCCGCCTCCATGTCGACCTGGGCTTGCTCGCACTGGCGCAGGATGATCTGCGCATGGCGGTACAGCACCTTGCCGGCCTCGGTCGGCGTCACGCCGCGCTTGGTGCGCACCAGCAGTTGCTGCCGCACCTCGCCCTCGAGCGTGGCCAGTTGCTGGCTCAGCGCCGGCTGGGCGATGAAAAGAACCTCGGCGGCCTGCGTCAGGCTGCCGATGTCCACGATCTTCACGAAGTATTTGAGTCGCCGCAGGTTCACCCTGCCTCCAAAGCAAAACTCGAGCCTAGCACCGGGCCGGGGCCGGGCCATCAGGGCCTTCCATAAGCTCTACCTATCCGACCAGAGCGATCTCGTCTTGGCTTCGGGAGGGCGTTCTGCGTAACGTACGGTTCTGCCATCCCAATCCAGGAAGCCATGACCACCTCCCGCATCGCAGAGCGCGTCCGCCGCATCAAGCCTTCGCCCAGCACCTCGGCCGCCGACCGCGCCAACGAGCTGCGCCGCCAGGGCAAGTCCATCGTGAACCTCGTCGTCGGCGAGCCCGACTTCGACACCCCCCTGCACATCCGCCAGGCCGCCGCCGCGGCGATGGACAAGGGCGCCACCCGCTACACCCTGATGGCCGGAACAGTCGAGCTGCGCGAAGCCATCGTCGCCAAGCTGAAACGGGAAAACGGCCTGAGCTACGCGATGAATGAGATCATCGCCACCAACGGCGCCAAGAGCGCGATCTACAACGCCTTCGCGATCACAGTGGAACCGGGCGACGAGGTCATCGTGCCCGCGCCCTACTGGGTTTCCTACCCCGACATGGTGCTGGCCTGCGACGGCAAGCCGGTGATCGTCGCCTGCCCCGAGGTCAACGGCTTCAAGCTGACCCCCGCGCAGCTCGAAGCGGCCATCACGCCGCGCACGCGCTGGCTGTTGATCAATTCGCCGAGCAATCCGACCGGCGCCGCCTACACCGCGGCCGAATACCGGGCGCTTGCGGACGTGCTGGTGCGTCACCGCGAAGTGATGGTGATGACCGACGACATCTACGAGCACATCCGCTTCGACGGCGAGAAGACGCCGCACATCCTCGCCGTGGCACCCGAGCTGCGCGATCGCACCCTCGTCGTCAACGGCGTCTCGAAGACTTACGCGATGACCGGCTGGCGCATCGGCTACGTGGCCGGGCCGGTCGATATGATCCGCGCGATGGACACGCTGCTGTCGCAATCGGCCGGCAACTGCTGCTCGATCAGCCAGGCCGCCGCCGCGGCCGCGATGAATGGCGACCAATCCTTCGTGGCCGAGAGCGTCGCCGTCTACAAGCAGCGCCGCGACCGCACGCTGGCCCTCATCAACGCCATCCCCGGCCTGAGCTGCGCCACGCCGCCCGGCGCCTTCTATCTCTACGTCAACTGCAGCGGCCTGATCGGCAAGACCACGCCCACCGGCAAGGTCCTCGCCGAGGACGGCGACGTCGTGATGTACCTGCTGGAAAGCGAAGGCGTCGCAATGGTCGCGGGCACCGCCTACGGCCTCTCGCCCTACTTCCGGCTGTCCATCGCGACCTCGATCGACATCCTCGAGGAAGGCTGCGCGCGCATCGCCCGCGCGGTCGCCGAACTGCGTTGAGCAGCGACCGGCCGCCTCGCGCCCCCATCACCGAACAGGAGACATTCATGCAATTCAAGGGCATCCGCAAGAACCCGTCCGCGCCGCAAGTAAACCCGGCCCACATCGCCGCGCTGCGCGACATCCCGGTCGCGGCGCTGAGCGACAACATGCACCGGAACATCGGCAGCGTCGGGCTGAACCCCTATCACCGGCCGGGGCCCGGGACGATGGCCGGCACGGCCGTGACGATCAAGTCGCGCGGCGGCGACAACCTGACGCTGTTGCGCGCCTTTGAGTTCTGCCGGCCCGGCGACGTGATCGTGATCGACGCCGACGGCGACCTGGCCAACGCGGTCATCGGCGGCATCCTGTCCTTCTACGCCGCCACCATCGGCACCGTGGGCGTCGTGCTCGATGGCGCCATCCGGGACGTAGCCGAGATCCGAGAGCGCGACTTCCCCGTCTATGCACGCGGCGTGAACCATCGCGGCCCGTACAAGGACGGTCCTGGCGAGATCAATGTCCCGGTGTCGGTGGGCGGCATGCTGGTGAACCCCGGCGATGTCGTGGTCGGCGACCAGGACGGGCTGATGGCGTTTTCTCCGAACGATGCCGAATGGCTGATCGAGAAGGCCCGGGCCCACCTGGCGACCGAGGCCGAGACGATGCGCGCCATGAAGGAAGGCCGCTGGGACCGCAGCTTCGTCGACGCGCTCGAAGCACGCTGCCCGAACTGAGCCGCGTTCCCCGGCGTTGCAGTCCAAACGGTCCCGGTAGACTGGGGCCGAAGATCATCGTGACTGCCAATGAAGACGCAGACCCCCCAGCCGGCTCCTGCCACGACCGTCCTCGCGTTTCTCGAGGGCTGGCGGTGGTACCGCGCGCTGCCAGGCGAACTGCGCTCGCTGACACTCGAGATCGCAGCTTCGAAGACCGCCAGGGCGGGGGACTATATCGCTCGCTCCGGAGCACCGAGCGGGCACTGGTACGGCGTCATTCGCGGTTTCCTTCAGATGTACGTCGCCAGCTCGGATGGGGCCGAGACCACGCTCTATTGCCTGCGGGAAGGGGAATGGGGCGGCGAAGGCTCATTGCCGAAGCAGGAGCTGCGCAGATATGACCTGCGCGCCCTGACCACCTCCCACATCTGCCTAATTCCGGCAGCGACATTCGAGACCCTGCGCCGATCCTCCATCGAGTTCAACCACTTCCTTTGCGACATCATGAATGCGCGCATGGGCGAATTCGTCGGGATGCTCGCGGCATCCCGCCTGGGCGGACCCGAGATGCAGGTCGCGAGAGCGCTCCTGATGCTGGCAGGCACCCGGGGCGAGGCGCTGCATCAACTCGCCATTTCGCAGCACGAGCTAGCACTGATCTCCGGACAGTCGCGCCAGCGTGTCAACATGGCGATCAGCGTCTTCAGCCATTGTGGAATCGTTCGCAGCGAGCCTCGCAAGGGCTTCCTGGAAGTCCATGTGCCGCGACTGAGAGACTACGTCCTCAGCGCCGGCGCATGATCTCCTGCCTCCGGAGATCCTGCGCGCGCCGATTGCCCGGATCGCTCATGCCGTCCGGGAGCAGGTGGTCCAGGGCAACCGTCCGTTCTTCGATCTGACGCAGCACGGCGTCTTGCAGCGCTTTCTTCGACATCGCGTAGGCCGTGTTGCAGTCGGGCGTGATGCACTTCGCATACGCGATCGCCGTTCGGGTTCCACCACGGCGTGAAAGAAGCCGAGCCGCTCCGCTTCTTCGATTCCATACAGCTGCCCTCGCAGCGTGGTGAGCGCGCCCACCTGGGTTCCCAAGGCGTACTTGATGATTTCGACGTAGGCCGCCGGCATCGGGATGCCGATGGGCACTTCGTTGAGGCCAAACTTCGCCGGCTTGCGGGCTGCCACGCGGAAATCGCAGTCGAGCGCCGTGATCAGCCCGCCGGCGATGGCATGCCCATTGACCGCAGCCACCGTGGGTCTCGGGTACTTGAAGATGCGGAGGTTGGTCTCGCGGTAGGCCCGATACCAATCGCGGATCTTGTCCTGGCTGGCGCTGCCGAAGATCTCGAAGCTGTATTGAAAATCGATGCCGGCCGAGAACACGTCGCCTTGGCCGGTGAGCACGACCGGCAATGCGCCGAACTCGCGCTCCAGACGATCGAAAGCGTTGTGCAGGTCGCCGAAGAACTGGTCGTTCTGCGCATTGACCTTGTTGGTGTTCATGCGCACGACGGCGCATCCTTCGATCACTTCGATGTCCCATGCCATTCGGTCTCCTTCTCGCTTGTCAGCCGTGCCGGAAGTCGGCACACCTTGCGCCGCCAGGGTGCGCTTTATGGGCCGCATGCTATGGAATTTCGCAAGCGCACGTTGTCATTGCAACGACAAGAAGAAGAGCCGCGTCGGTCCGCGCCACCGAATCAGTGAGCCATGTGCAGCCCGCCCGCCAGATCTAGTCCGCCTACAAGCTCGAGCAGGATGCCCTTGACGACCTGCGCGGGCTCGGACAGCGGCAAATGATCCGACGAACAGAGCGAGAGCGGGACTTCGATGGTGGGCGAAACCAGCCGGCACACGCTCGCCGACGCCGTGGCAGCGACTGTCCGCGCAATCGAAACAGGCAGGATCGTCGCACCGACGCCGGATGCGATCGCGGCCGCCAGCGTGCTCGATGACTCGATCTCCGCCACCACGCGGGGCACCACCTGCGCGGACGCGAACGCATGGTCGAGGTAACGGCGAAGCTGGTTGCTCGTGCAGGGCAGGAGCAGATCGATGTTTCGAAGGTCGGACAGCGCCAGTTCGCCATCCTGGCTGACGAGTTCCGGGGGCGCGACGACGCACAGGTCCTCCGTCAGCAGCGGATCGAACGAAAGCCCTTGCACCGGGCTCTCGCCGCCGTACAGGACGGCCATGTCCATGCGGCCGCTTCGTACGACGTCGCATAGCGTGGTGCCGAAGTTCTCGTTGATATGGAGCACGATCTGCGGATGCCGCCCCTGCACCGTCTGCAGCAGCTTGAGCGCCAGCGTCGACGCGGCGGTCCCGGGCGCCAGTCCCACCGACACCTGCCCTGCCAGACTGCGCCCGGCGTTGAGCACATCCGCACGCGCCTGATCGAACTGTCGCAGGATCATTTGTGCGTGCCGGTACAGCACCCTCCCCGCTTCCGTGGCCACCACGCCTTGTTGGGTTCGCACCAGCAATTTCTGATTGAACTCGCCTTCGAGGGTCGCAAGTTGCTGGCTCAGCGCCGGCTGCGCGACATGCAGGATCTCGGACGCCAAAGTCAGGCTGCCGACGTCCACGATCTTCACGAAATACTTCAAACGCCTGAGATTCACGAGGGCCCCGAATTTGCTTGCAGATTGGAATCAAGCAAGCATCAGGCCACCACCTGGCATCGTCAACCGGGGTTACGATCAGCGAACCGGGTCGGGCGCCAGAGCGACGCCTGCCACGAGCGGACCTGCTTCCATGACAGTCAACTTCAAGACCCTCAAGAGCTTCGTCACGGCGGTCGATGCCAAGAGCCTTTCGGCGGCGGCCCATCAGCTGAGTCTTGCGCAGCCGGCGCTGAGCCAGCACATCGCCTCCCTGGAAGAGCATTTCAAGCACAAGCTGCTGGTCCGATCCAACGCCGGGGTCACGCCGACAAGCGCTGGCGCCCAGTTGTATCGGCATGCGCAGATCATGCTGGGCCACCTGGAACAGCTTGAAATGGAGCTTGCGAATCGCGCCGAGGCGATCGCCATCTCGGGCCCGGTGTCCGTCGGACTCGCGACCTACAGCACCGCTTCGATCCTTTCGATGCCACTGCTCAAGGCGGTGCGCAGCCAGTTCCCCGAAATCAACCTCTTCATCAACGACAACTTCGGGCTGGTGCTCAGCGAGATGGTCATGACGGGACGCATGGACATGGCCATCATCTATGCCGGCAGTCCCATGAAGGGCGTGACGCTGCAACCCCTGCTCACCGAGGAGCTGTTCCTGATCGCGCCCGCCAGCATCCGCCTGCCGCCGACGAACGACCAGACGATCTCGCTTCGCTCGCTGGCAGGCATCGATCTGCTGCTGCCCAGCCGGATGCACTTCCTGCGCAGGACAGTCGACGAGGCCTTCGCCCGCGTCGGCGTTGTCCCGAACATCCGGGCCGAGATCGAATCGTCGGAGACGCTGCGTCAGGCGATAGAGGCCGGAATGGGCGCCGCCATCCTTCCGGCGGCGCTCGCGGATTTTTCTTCAGCGTCGACCATTCGCCGCATCGTCGAGCCCGGCCTGCAGGCGACGGTGTCGCTGTGCATACCCAATCATCTGCCGATGTCCGACCAGGCCAAGGCCGTGCTCGAAATCCTGCGAGCGCAGATCGACAACCTCTTCGCTGCCGGCCAGCTCCCTGGTATCAGTGCACCGCCCAAGGAAGTTCCGTCGCCCTGAATATCAGGCCACGGCCTGCTCGGTAGAGACCGAAGAGAGCTGGCGCATGGCCGCGACGCCTTCGTTCACGAACGGATCGGCGTGGTAGTACAGCAGCTGCGCACCGACCGACACGAGATGCTGCACATCGTGCCGCACGACCAGCGTGCCGGCGATCTTGCCGGCCGCACGAATGCGTTGCAGCGTCTGGTCCACGAGGTCGAGCACCGGCTGAGGACGACGCTTGCCCGCGCCGACGGCGGGCGAATAGCCCATCGATTGCGACAGGTCGCCCGGGCCGACGAAGAACACGTCGATGCCCTCGACCGCCAGGATCTCGTCGAGATTGCGCACCGCCTCGACCGACTCCACCATGCCGATCAGCAGCTTGGTCGCATGGTCGTCCGGACAGGCGTAGCGGAAAGTGTGAACCACCTGCTTGGCGATCTCGGCCGTATGGATCAGCGGCACCATCACGCCGTCCGCGCCCGCATTGAGGCAGCGCGTGATGGTCGAGCGTTCCTGGTTCTGCGGCCGCACGATGCCCCAACCGCCGGCGTAGCGCGCGGCCTTGGCCATGTGGTGGATGTCCTCGAAACTCGCGAGGCCGTGCTCGCAGTCGATGAAGACCGAGTCGGCGCCCGAGCGAACCAGCTTCTCGCACAGCGTCGGCGACACGTGATTGGGGTTGACCATCAGCACGGCATCGCCGTGCGCCAGTCGTTCGTGCAGAGTCTTGCTCATCGTTTGCTCCGGTTCAGGGTTTGCCGGGCGTGCCGTCGGGCGCGCCGAGCCAGCGGCTGATCTCGACATCGGGCCCCTGGTCGCGCGCCAGGGTCGGACTGATGACCAGCTGCTCGATGGTGGTGCCTTGCGGCAAGGTGCAGGCCAGCAGGATGGCGCGCGCCACGTCCTCGGGTGCGACCATCGCCGCACGCTCGGCCTCGCTCGGCGGGCGAACGCGGGTGTCCATGATCGGCGTGTTGACCTCGCCGGGCAGGATCGTCGTCGACCGGATGTTGTTGTTGCGGAAGGTGGCGTGCATGAAGCCCATGAGGTTCGTCACCGCCGCCTTCGCCGCACCGTAGGGCGCTCCGCCCAGCAGGTTGGGACGAACTGCCGCCAGCGACGACACCGTGACGATGGTCCCCGCCCCTGCCGCGAGCATGCCGGGCAGCACCGCCTGCATCAGCACATAGACCGCCGTGAGGTTGACGGAGATCGCGGATTCCCAGTCGTCCGGCTCGATCCAGCGGATGTTGCGCACGCGGCTGGTCAGGCCCGCGTTGTTGACCAGGATGCCGATAGCGCCGACTTCCGCCTCGGTCCAGCGCACCAACTCCTGCAACTGTTCGCGGCTCTGCAGATCGGCCTGCCGGGCCCACGCTTCGCCGCCGGCCGCGCGAATCTGTGCGACCGCGCTCTCCAGCGGGTCGATGCGGCGGCCCATCACGACCACCTGCGCGCCCTCGGCCGCAAGCATCAGGGCGGTCGAGCGGCCGATGCCGGACCCACCGCCCGTGACCAGGGCCACCTGGCCTGCCAGTGCCTTGGCGGCCATCACGCAGCCACCTTCAGCGGCTTCGCGACGGCGGGCGCTTCGTAGCCGTAGTCGGCGCGGGCACCTTTGACGCTGATGAGGCCTTGCTTCAGGTCATCCTCGATCAGCTCGCGCGGTCGCTCCTGGGCGTGGCCCCAGCCGCCGCCGCCGGGCAATTCGATCGTCAGGCGCTCGCCCGGGGCGAGGACCAGCCTGCCCTTGGCGAACACGGGCTGGTCGTCGTGCAGCACCGCACCGTTGCGGCCGGCCTGGCCGCCCAGCACGCCCAGGCACGGATGCTTCACGTGCTCGGTGCTGAGGTAGATGTTCATCTCCCGGTCGGACAGGTTGCGGATGATCCCGCGCTGGCCCAGGCCGCCCCGGTACTTGCCCGGGCCGCCGGAATCGGGAATGAGTTCCTTGCATTCGGTCAGCACCGGTACCGCCAGTTCGTACATCTCGATCGGCGTCACGCGGCAGTTCGAGGGRAAGCTCAGGGTGTCGAGCCCGTCCATCGACGAACGGCCGCCCTGCCCGCCGTGGAAGTTCTGCGCGCTGCCATAGGCTGTACCGTCGGAACGCTGGCCCTGGCAGTTGATGCCCCAGATCGGCGCACCGCCGCTGTCGCCCATCGCGCCTTCGGGCACGACGTTCTGCAGCGCCTTGAAGATCAGGCTCGGAATGCAGTGTCCAACCAGGTTCCGCGCCGCCCCCGCCGCATGCGGCCGCGGATTGAGGATCGAGCCCGCAGGCGCGGAGTCGGTCAGGGGAACCATGCAGCCTTCGTTGTTCGGCGTATCGGGATCCAGCAGGCACTTGAGCGCATACACGCTGTGGGCCACGCGATAGTGCGGCACCACGTTGATGCCTCTGGCCACCTCCGGCGAGGTGCCGGTGTAGTCGACGTGGATCGACTCGTCGCCCACCTCGACGCTGACGCACAGCTTCACTTCGGTCTCGAAGCCGTCGATGGTCATGTCGGCCTTGTAGCTGCCGTTGGGCCAGGCGGCGATGGCCTTGCGCATGTGCCGCTCGGAGCGGCTGAAGATGGCATGTCCTAGCGCCTCGCAGTCTTCGAGCCCGTATTCGTCCATGAAGCGGCTGAACTCGCGGCTCATCACTTCGTTGGCCGCCACCATGCTCTGGATGTCGCCGCGGACCTCGTGCGGGAGGCGCACGCTGGCCTCGATCACGGAGAACACGTCGGTGTTCGGCTTGCCGGCCTTGAAGAGCTTGAGCATCGGGATCCGGATGCCCTCCTCGAACATGTCGGTGGAGTCCGGCGACTGCGGCCGCCCGCCGATGTCGGGCAGGTGCGCGATGCTGCCGGCGTAGGCGACGATCTTCCCGTTACGGAAGATCGGCGTCAGCATGACCATGTCCGGCAGGTGTCCGGTGCCGATCACGGGGTCGTTGGTGGCGAGCACGTCACCCGGCTCCAGCGACTCCGGCGGGAAGGCCTTGAGGAAGTAGTTCTGCGCGGCCATGGGCAGCGTCGTGATGAAGACCGGGATCGACCAGGTGCACTGCGCCAGCGCGCGGCCCTGCGCATCGAGCAGCACGTTCACGTAGTCGTGGTTCTCGCGCACGATCGGCGAAAAGGCGGTGCGCCCGAGGGCGGTGTCGGCCTGGTCGGCGATGAAGACCAGGCGGTCCCACATCACCTGCAGCGTGATCGGGTCGTTGAAATCGGGTTGGAGGATGGGCATGACGTACCTTCAGGACAGAAGCATGATGAGGTTGTGCTGATCGTCGAGCGAGGCGGTGGCGTTCGGCCCCATCACCACGGTCGACTCGCGCTGCTCGATGATCGCGGGGCCTTCGATCGGCACGCCGGGAAGTAAGGCATAGTGGTCGTAGACCGGCGTCTCGACGTACTTGCCGAGTTCCGAGAAAAAGACCGGCCGCGTTCCCTTGCGCGCATCGCGCACCACGCCGGCTTCTCCGCGCAATCCAGCCAGAGAGACCGTACTCTTGGGCCCGCTGGCACGAATGCGCCAGGTGATGATCTCGGCATCCGTGCCGGTGACCGCGCGGCCGTAGAGCGCGACGTAGTTGGCGTGGAATCGAGCCATCAGCTCGGCGACGAAGGCCGGGTCGGCCGGATCGAGGTCCGGCAGCGGGACCGAAATCTCATAGCCTTGGCCCACGTGCCGCATGTCGACGGTGTATGAGAAGCGGATGAGGTCGGCGGGCACCTTGCTCGCCAGCACGACCTCTCGCCCCTGCTCGGCCAGCGTGGCCTTGACCACATTGACCGCGCTCGGATTCCACGCCGAGATCCGCATCGGCAGGCTGGTGGACAGGTCCGCCGCGACCGGTGCTCCGAGCAGGCCGATGGCCGAGGTCACGCCCGCGCCGGTCGGGCAGATCACCTTGCGGATGCCGAGCTTGCGCGCCACGCCGTAGGCATGCACCGGGCCGGCGCCGCCGAAAGCGATCAGCGGCAACGCGCGCGGGTCGACCCCGCTGTCGGTGGCCTGCATCGATGCGGCCTCGGCCATGCTCTCGTTGACCATGTCGTGGACACCCCAGGCGCAACGCTCGGGCGTGATGCCCAGTTCCTTGGCGAGCCGCGCCATCGCGGCCTCGGCCGCGGGCTTGTCGAGCGCGAAGTCGCCGCCGAGGAAGGATTTCGCGTCCAGGTAGCCCAGCAGCAGGTCGGCATCGGTCACGGTCGGCTCGGTACCGCCTCGACCATAGCAGGCCGGACCCGGCGCCGCCGCCGCGCTGCGCGGGCCGACGCCCAGCAGGCCCAGCTTGCTGCGCGCCGCGATGCTGCCGCCGCCGGCACCGATCTCGATCATGTGGATCGACTGGATCTTGAGCGGGAAGCCGCTGCCCTTGCGGAAGCGCTCGTGGCGTGCGACCTCCAGGTCGTTGGCGACCATCGGCTCGCCGTTCGGGATCAGGCACAGCTTGGCCGTGGTGCCGCCCATGTCGAACGAGAGCACGCTCGCCTCCCCCGCCTGGCGGGCGTAGTCGGCGGCCGCCACCGCGCCCGCGGCCGGGCCCGATTCGATCAGGCGCACGGGTGTGCGGGACGCCGACGAACTCGGCACCACGCCGCCGCTCGACGTCATCCAGAGCAGCTGCCCCTCGACGCCGCGCTTGGAGAGCTCGCGTTCCAGATGGTTCACGTGCCCGACCATCATCGGCCGCGTGTAGGCGTTGACAACGGTGGTCGACGCACGGTCGTACTCGCGCACCTCGGGGCAGACGGTCGATGACAGTGACACCGAGATGCCCGGCGCCTCCTCGGCGATGATCTCCGCCACGCGCCGTTCGTGCTGCGCGTACTTGTAGGCATGCAGCAGGCATACCGCGACCGATTCGACCTCGCGCTGCAGCAGCGTCTTGGCGATCCTGCGAACACCCTCCTCGTCCAGCGCCTTGATCACGGTGCCGTCCGCGGCAATGCGCTCCTCGACGCCGAAGCACAGATCGCGCGTGACCAATGGATCGGGGTACTTGATGCGCAGGTCGTACAGGTCGTAGCGTCCCTCGGTGCGGATGCGCAGCATGTCCTGGAATCCATCGGTGGTGATGAAGGCGGTATGCACGCCGCGCCGCTCCAGCACCGCATTGGTCACCACCGTCGTGGCACCGAGAATCTGCAAGGTGCCGGCGCCCGCGGCCTGGCCGCCGTTCTTCTCGCGAACCTTGGCCAGCAGCTCGTCCACGCCCTGCAGCACGGCCCGGGCCGGTGCGTCGGGCGTGCTGAGTACCTTGTGCAGCAGGATGGTGCCGTCGTCCTCGGTCATGGCGAAGTCGGTGAACGTGCCGCCGGTGTCAAATGCCAGTTTCATGCTTTTCAGCTCCTTCAGTGTTCGGTTGGATGCAGCGATCAGGCCGGTTGTGCGTCGGATGCGCGCCGGCCCGTCATGAAGAGTTCGCCCAGGTCCGCGGTGCTCAGCTCGCCGACCGGGCTGTCCCAGATCACCTTGCCGAGGCGCAGTACGACCGCGCGTTCCGCGGCCTCCATGGCCTTKCGGGTGTTCTGTTCGACCAGCAGGACGGTCCGGCCGCCCTGGTGCAGGCGCTTGAGTTCGTTGAAGACCAGCGTGATCGCCTGTGGCGACAAGCCGACCGATGGCTCGTCCACCAGCAGGATCTCGGGCCGCCGCAGCACCGCCATGGCCATCTCGAGCAGTTGCTGTTCGCCGCCGGACATGTTCCCGGCCAACTCGTTGCGGCGCTTGCGCAGGATCGGAAAGAGGTCGTAGACGTATTCGCGCTCGCCCTTCAGGTCGCCGTCCTTGATCGTGTAGGCCGCCATCTCGAGGTTCTCGTCGATGGTCATGAGCTGGAAGTTGCAGCGTCCCTGGGGCACGTAGGCGATGCCGTGCGCCAGCATGGCCTGCGGACGCAGCCCGGCGATGTCCTTGCCCTTCCAGCGGATCGCGCCGCCCTTGTGCGTGGTCATGCCGAAGAGCGACTTGAGGAGCGTGGACTTGCCCGCGCCGTTCGGTCCGAGCAGCGTGACGAACTCGCCGTGCCGGATCTTCAGGTTCACGCCGTGCAGGATGTCCAGGTGGCCGTAGCCAGCGCGCAGGTTGTCGATCTCGAGTTCCATTTGTGTGTCCACCATGTCAGCCTCCAAGGTAGGCCTCGACGACCTCCGGGTTGCGCACCACTGCTTCGGGCGTGTCATCGGCCAGCTTGGTGCCCTGGTGCAGCACCACGACGCGATGGCTCAGGTTCATGAGCACGTCGGTGTTGTGCTCGATCACGACGAAAGTGACGCCCAGCACCTGGTTCGCATGCTCGATGCACTGGATCACCTTCTCGATCAGGATCGGATTGATGCCGGCCAGCGGCTCGTCGAGCAGGATCAGCTCGGGATCGGGCATCAGCATCGATGCGAACTGCAGCAGCTTCTGCTGGCCGCCCGACATGTTTCCGGCCGGCAGGTGCGCCACGCGCGACAGGCCCGACACCTCGATCAGCTCGCGTGCCCGCTCGCGCAGCGCCTTCACGCGCCGCTGGGCGGCCGGCCCGACCCAGAACGTGGACAGCACGCTCGGAAAGCGCGACATCTGCCCGGCGAGAACCAGGTTCTCCTCCGAATCGAGCGTCGGGAAGACGACCGTCTTCTGGAAGCTGCGCAGGAAGCGCCCTTCGCGAGCGATCCGGTTCATCGGCCAGGCCGTGATGTCCACGCCCTTGAGCAGCACCCGGCCCGCGTCGCTCTTCTGCAAGCCCGTGCAGCAGTCGAAGAGCGTCGACTTGCCCGAGCCGTTCGGTCCGATCAGGCCCATCACCTCGCCGCGGCGGACATCGATGTCCACGCCTTGCAGTGCGGCCACGGCGCCGTAGTTCTTGCACAGACCTTCGATGCGCAGCATGACATCAGTCGACATGGTGCTTCTCCTTGCCGGCTCCACCGAGGCGGGCGATACGTTCGGCCGCGCTCTGGAACAGCGGCGCGAGGCCTTGCGGAAACAGGAACACGAGGCCGAGAAGCACGAAGCCGTAGATGATCATGCGCAGCTCCGGCGTGATCCGAAGCGCCTCCGAGACCGCCACGAAGATGAAGCTGCCGATGATGGCGCCCGGGATCTTCCCGACGCCACCGCCCAGCACGATGATCAGGATCGTGTTGGAGTAGTAGGACTGGAACACCAGCGGGCTCACCACCGTCGAAAAGTGCGCGTAGAGGCTGCCCCCGAGGCCGGCGAACACGGCGCTCAGCATGAAGACGATGAGCTTGTAGGTCCAGGTCGGAACGCCCAGCGATTCGGCCAGCGTCTCGTTGTCGCGGATCGCCACCATGCAGCGGCCGGCTGGGGAGCGGATCAGCGCCACGAACAGCGCCACCGCCAGCGCGGCGAGCGCCAGTACCAGGTAGAAGTACTCCGGCGCCTTGATGACGGTGAACACCATGTCGCCGAACCCCAGCCTGGGGCGCGCGATGCCGGACAGGCCCATGTCGCCGCGGGTGAAGTCGACCCAGTTCTTCGACACCATTTGGGCGATCACGACCATGCCCAGCGTACACATCACGAAGGAGGTGTCGCGCAGCCTGAGCGCCGGAATGCCCAACGGCAAGGCCACCAGCCCGGCGAACAAGCCGGCGACCACGAAATTCACGAGGAAGGGCGTGCCGAAGTGGATGGACATCAGCGCCGATGCATAGGCACCGAGGCCGAAGAACACGCCCTGTGCGAGCGAGAGCATGCCGGTGTAGCCGAGGATCAGGTTCAGGCCCAGGGCGGGCAGCAGGAAGATCATCGCCAGCACCATGGCGTGCAGGTAGTAGTCACCCAGGAAGAGCGGCGTGGCGAGCAATGCGGCGAGTGCCAGGGCGGAGACGCTCCAGTTGACCTTGGCGACCCTTGCGGCCGGCAAAATCGGTGCGTCCAGCGTGGTGGAAGACATGAGGACTTGCTCCAGACGATGAGTGATCAGAATCGCGCCTTGCTGCTGAACAGGCCATGCGGCCGGAACATCAGCATCAGGAGCAGGACGATGAAGCCGACGGAGTCGCGGTACTGCAACCCGATAAAGCTGGCGACCAGGCTTTCGACGACGCCGAGCAGGCAGCCGGCGATCAGCGTGCCGCGCACGTTGCCCATGCCGCCCATGACGATCACGGCGAAAGTCTTGAGGGTGATCGACTCACCCATGCCCCCGTAGATGCTGACGTTGATCGGCCCGGTCAGGATGCCCGACAGCGCGGCGATCGCGACGCCGATCAGGAAGGTGCGGCGCACCACCTGCTCGACATCGATCCCGTTGACCTGGCAGCACTCGATGTTCTGCGACACGGCCCGGATCGATCGGCCCAGCCGGGTGCCGTGCACCATCCATTCGAGGCCGGCGAACACGGCGAGCGTGACGACGACCAGGATCACGCGCTGCTGGGACATGCCGAAGTCGCCCATCTCGATCGGCTCGATCCAGCCGCCCGAGAACACCTTGTAGCCGCCGCCGAACGCCAGGATCACGACGTTCTGCAGGATCAGCGACAGACCCAGCGTGGCCAGCACGCCGGCCTGGAAGGGTTGGCCGATGAGCCGTTGCATCACGGCGCGGCCGATCAGCACCGCGATCAGCGAGACGATGGCCACGCCGCCGATGATGGCGATGCTGTAGTCGGCGGCGAGCTGCGTCATGACCCACCATGCCGCGAAGGTGCCCAGCATGTAGTACTCGCCGTGGGCGAAATTGATGGCCCGCAGCACGCCGAAGATCATCGTCATGCCGGCGGCGACCAGGGCGTACATCGACCCGGTGATGATGCCGTTGACGATCTGTTCGAGGATGAATGAACTCACGATGTGCTCGTAGGCGTTGGGTGGTGGATCACTGGGCCGCGTAGTCGATCTTGGTGGTGATCGTTCCCTTGATGGCCGGCTTGCCGTCGGTGATCTCCAGCAGCACCATCGGCATCACGGCCTGGTTGTGGTCGTCGAAGGTCACCACCCCCATCGGGCTGTCGTACTTGATCTTGGCCATCGCATTGCGGATGTCCTCGCCCTTCAGGCTGTTGGCGTTCTTGATCGCCTGCGCCACCAGTTGCAGCGTGTCGTAGTGCGTATAGGCGTGGTTGTTGGGCATCTCGCCGCCGTTGGCCTTCTTGTAGTCCTCGACGAACTTCTGGCTGCGCGGCGCCGGCACTTCGGGCAGCCAGGCAGCCGCCTCGACCGCACCGTTCATGACCTTCGGCGCGGCGGCGATGGTGTCCTTGGTGTTGAACTCGCCGTTGCCCACCAGGGCCACCTTGCCGGCCAGGCCCAGTTCGAGCATCTGGCGCGCGATGATGGGCGTGGTGTCGGCCTGGCCGTACAGGATGATGGCCTGCGCGCCCGAGCGGCGGATCTTGCTGAGCACCGAGCGGAAGTCGGTCTCGGAATCCTTGTAGTAGTCCTCGCTGAGGATCTCCGCGCCCTCGTACTTGGGCAGGTAGCGCTTGGTGAACTTGATCGCGCCGCGCCCGTAGTCGCTGTCGACCGACAGCACCGCGAACTTCTTGAAGCCCTTGGTCTTCGCCGCGTACTCGAGAACGGTGGCCGCGCGCACTTCGTCGGTGGGGTAGTTGCGGAAGGTCCACTTGAAGCCACCGACGCCGGACTTGTAGGTGATGTCCGGGTTCGACGAGGCGGCGTTGACCAGCAGCACCTTCGATTCCTCGGCCAGCGGCTGCATCGCCAGGGTCACGGAGCTGCACACGTCACCGATGATGACCGGCGTCTTCTCGAGGCTGATCATGCGCTGCGTGGCCGCCACGCCTTCAGCCGGCACGCACTGGCTGTCGCCGCTGACGAGCTGGATCTGCTTGCCGAGCACGCCGCCCGCCGCATTGATCTCCTTGGCGGCGAGCGCCGCGCCCTTGTTGGCGAAGGCACCGTAGCGGGCGTTCGGCCCGCTCATCGGACTGATGATGCCGACCTTGAAGGTCTCCGCGGTCTGGGCGCGTGCCGGCGCGTACGTGCACAGGGCGGCAACCGCTGCGATCGCCATCAAGGCCGCCGCGCGCTTGTTCGTCGTCGTGGGGTAGCAAGTCATCGCTGTTCTCCGAAGGTTGAAGGGTTGAGGGAATGATAGGAAGCGCTCTTCGGCGCGGCCAATAGGGAATGCGCCTTCGCCTATAAACTTTCTTGATACGCAGGCCGGGCGACGGGCGCTCAGCGCAGTTGCGCCACGGCACGCGCGATGCGGCGGCATCCCTCTTCGATCTGTTCGATGCTGGTCGCGGTCGACATCCGGAAGTACGGCGACACCCCGTAGGCCGCGCCGGCCAGCACCATCACCCCGCCGGCTTCGAGCAGGTGGATCACCACGTCGTTGTCGGTCTCGAGCAGCTTGCCTTCGCGCGTGCGCTTGCCGATGAGGCCGCCGCAGTGGGGGTACAGGTAGAAGGCGCCGCCTGGCGCCCGCGCGCGGATGCCGGGAATGTCGTTGAGCAGGCGAACCGCCGTGTCGCGCCGCTGCTTGTAGGTGGCGACCCAATTCGGAAGAAATGCGGCTTCGGCGTTCAATGCAGTGACCGCCGCGGCCTGGCTGATCGAGCAGACGCCGCTGGTCGATTGGGACTGCAGCATGTCGAGTGCCGCGATGATGTCCGAAGGGCCGGCTGCATAGCCGATCCGCCAGCCGGTCATCGCGTAGGTCTTCGACACGCCGTTGACCACCAGCGTGCGGTCTCGCAGCGCCGGTTCGATGGCGAGAAGATGCTTCGGAGCCTCGGCCTCGAAGCGGATGTGTTCGTAGATGTCGTCCGTCAGCACCATCACCTGCGGGTGGCGCAGCAGCACGTTGGCAAGGGCGCGCAACTGTGCCGTCGTGTAGGTCGTTCCCGTGGGATTGGTCGGCGAGTTGAAGACCAGCCAGCGGGTCGCGGGCGTGATGGCCGCCTCCAGCGCTTCGGGCGTCAGGCGGAAATCGTCCTCCTCGCGGCAGGCCACCGTGACCGGGGTGCCGTCGCACGCCAGCACCATGTCGGGGTAGGACACCCAGAACGGCGCGGGCACGATCACCTCGTGCCCCTCCTCCACCGTCACCGACAGCGCATTGAACAGCGCATGCTTGGCGCCGCAGGTGACGATGATCTCGCGCGGGCTGTAGTTCAGGCCGTTTTCCCGCTTCAGCTTGGCAGCGATGGCCTCGCGCAGCGCCAGCGTGCCCGCCACCGCGGTATACCGGGTCTCCCCGCGCTCGATCGCCTCGCAGCCCGCCTGGCGGATGTGCGACGGGGTGTCGAAGTCGGGCTCGCCGATGGCCAGATTGATGATGTCCTTGCCCTCCCTGCGCAGCTCGGCGAAGCGATCTGCGGCTGCGCTGCTGGGGGACGGCTTGATGCGGCGGATGYGGCTGGAAATGCGGGACGGGTTCACAAATTCTTCCTCTCGATGGCGATGCTCGAACGGTAGAGCCGTGTCGAACTCGACGCAAAGACGGCATCGCTCTAGGGGTGCCGCATTTCCTTATGGGCGACCGGCGCGTTCCCGCTACATAAGTGTTTCGAATGGGACTAGAACGATCTCGTCTTGGTCGCAGCCAGCGGCACGGATACCTTTGGGGCCACCGCTGAACGATCTACAGGAGAAATCGATGCGCCCCGCCGTCCTGGCCACCCGAGCCACCTTCGCCGACATCACAGACCGCCTGCGAGCGCATTTCGACGTCGAGGACAACCCCGCCGACACCGTCTGGAGCCCTGAAGAGCTGATCCGCCGGCTCCACGGCAAGCAAGGCGTCATGAGCACCGGCAGCGAGCGCATCAGTGCCGAGCTCCTGGACGC
>NZ_JBFUIU010000059.1:0-22239 GCF_056401695.1 Variovorax sp. P4_D9 | reverse complement strand
CCGGCAGCACCGGCCGCGCCGGCCCCGGGACCCGCCGCGGCGGCACCTGCCGCGGCACCGGTGGCCGCAGCCGACACCGGCGCGGCGATCAAGACCGAGKGTGGCGTGGTCAAGTTCTACTTCGCCACCAACAGCGCCGAAGTCCCCGCCGGCTCCAGCGCCGCGCTGGCCGACATCGTGAAATCGGTGCAGAGCGGCGGCCGCGTGCTGGTGAGCGGCTATCACGACGCCAGTGGCGACCCCGAGAAGAACGCCGAGCTCGCCAAGCAGCGCGCCATCGCGGTCAGCGCAGCGCTCAAGATCGCCGGCGTTCCCGAAGACAAGGTCGAGCTCRCCAAGCCCGCCCAGACCCAGGCCGATGGGGCTCCGGCCGAAGCCCGCCGGGTCGAAGTGAAGCTGCAGTAGCGCTGCCTGAGGGTGGCGCCGTCCGGCGCCCTGCGCTCAGTTCAGGCTGCTCTGCGACGGCAGTGCGCCCTGCTCGCTGCGCAGCGGCACGCCCTGCAGGGTGTCGAAATCGGACGGTGCCTCGGGCACGCGCATTTCTTCCAGTTCATGCAGCGAGGCGACCCAGCGGCCCGCCGCGGATTCGGCCGGCTCGTCATTGGTGAAGATGCCATCGCGGATGTAGAAGGTCTCGCCCGCCGGCCGTTCCGTGTGCAGCTCGATCAGCCGCGAGATCGGGAAGGTGTAGGTGACCAGCTTCTCCTTCGTCTTGCGGTCCTTGGCACCGCAGTTGAAGAAGCCTTCGGCAGCGATCACGATGCACGAGCCCTCGACCGAACTGTCGATGTCGCCGCCGCAACGCCAGATGGCGGTCGGCAGTCGAACCCGCACCTTGTCGATGACCAGGTCGCGCTGCTTATTGAGCGCATTGAGCGGTGGAACCAGCGAGCGCAGTTGCCGAAGACGCTCGGCGAAGTTGTCGTCGATGCAAAACTCCACGTGATGCGTGGCGCCGCCCGAGCGCTTGACGACCTGCATGATGACGTGACGCGGTTGGCTCACAAAGGCCGTCCTTTCGCATGCATTCGACCCGGATTCGACCGATGACAGGCAATGGTCTTCATTGGGATCGTTAAATCTATTTGATTAGAACTTTGGTATTGGTGAAATCACTTCCGCCAATTGTTTCCAACTGTAATTCGAATTGCCGTCAATGGATAGGCAACACGAAGTATTAAATAGATAAACCCAATCAAATGGTGGGATGCGATAGCCGCAGGGGCTCGCGAGCTCAGGTCGCGCCGGAGGCTTCCATCAATTCGTCGAGTGCCTTGCAGGACGGTGCACACACCGTCTGCGACTTGCCCAGCAGCTGCCGGGTACGCATCTGGGAGCGCACGCGATGCTTTCCGCACATGAAGCAGGACATGGTCGCCCCGCTGAACGAAGCCGAGGCGCGAAAGGGGGAACCCGGCGCCTTGGCCTTGTAGCGCAGCCCGTCGGCCACGACCGCCGTCTTGACTTCGCCCTTACTCATGGGCGGCGTCCGGGCCGGAAGCGCGCATGGCACGCTCGATCGCCTTCTTGGCGGCCAGCTCGGCCGCCAGCGAAGCGTCGAGCGCCGAGCGGCAGAGGCCGGCGTGCTGGTAATTGAGGTTCTCGTAGAGCTGCGAGGCCGCCGGATAGGCATCCAACAGCTGGCCGAGTTCGGCACTGGGTTCGGCGTCTCGGAACTGATCGACCAGGTGCATCGCCACCGACCGGTATTGCTCGGGGCCTACCGGCACGGCGCTGTGCTCCAGCCGCTCGAGGAGTTGGGCCAGGACATGCGTGACAGCCAGGTCGGCCTTGTGCGCGGGGGTATGGGTAGCGTTCATACAAAGCAAGTGGGGCGGCGCCGGTGGTTTGCAAGGGCAGGAAAGGAGCATCCCCCGAGCCTACAACAGCATCTCGGGCACGATCGGTGCGATCAGGGAGTTGTAGAAACGCTTGAAAAAGCTGGATTCGGGCTCCGAGGTCAGGATCATCTCCTTTTCGCCGTCGGTCGTCAGCCACTCGAGCGCGCCGGTGCGCTTGTCGAGCCGAAGCCGGTAGGAATTCTGGAGCTTGCTGATGTTGATGACCCGCAGCATTTCACGCGCCAACTCGGGGCTCTCGACCACCACGCCCATTTCGGTGTTCTGGGTCGCCGAACGCGGATCCAGGTTCATCGAGCCGACGAAGATGCGGCGCCGGTCGWTGGCAGCCGTCTTGGCGTGCAGCCGGCCGAGCGAATTGCCGAACATGTCGAAGCGCTTGTTGGCGGTGGTGCGCTCCGGACTCAGTTCGTAGAGGTCGGCACCGCTGGCCAGAAGACGTTCGCGGTAGCGTGCATAGCCTGTGTGGACCAGCGGCTCGTCGTTGGCGGCCAGCGAATTGGTCAGCAGCGTCAGCTTGACCTTGCGCCGCGACAGGTCCTCGAACGCGGCCATGCCCTTCTCRCCGGGCACCAGGTAGGGCGAAGTCAGGTCGACCTCGGACCTGGCATCGAGCAGCAGGCCCCAGACCTTCATCGTCACGCTGGTGGCGAGGGCTTCATCGGCGCTCATCGTGGCGGGCTTGGTGGGTGGATCGGCGATGGCGTGCGCCTCGCCCCACAGCAGTCCCATCCGGCCGCCGTCCAGTTCCTCGGCGATCGGGCCGTAGCCAAGCACGTCCGAAGGCGGCAGCACGATCTTCGGCGGCGGGGAGCTCATGCCGATCCAGGCGTCGAACTCGTCCGGGCCGGGCGTGCGGCCACCGGCGCCGCGCACGATCTCGGCGATCGGCCAGACCTGCTCGGCGTTCCAGTACGTGTCGAAGATTGCCTCGAGCTCGGCCACCACCTTGCCGACCACCAGCGCGTCCATGTCGATGAAGTTCTGCGCCTCGCTGAGAACGAAATACTCGTCCGCGATGTTCCGCCCGCCGACCACCGACACCACGCCATCGGCGATGAACAGCTTGTTGTGCATGCGATGGTTGAGCCGCCCGATGTCCTGGGACGACGCCAGGAAGCGCGACAGGAAGCCGTCGCGGCCGCAGCAGAAGGGATTGAACAGGCGCACCTCCACGTTCGGCGTCTGCGCCAGCGCCAGCAGCGGCTGCTGGCTCTTGGTGGTGTAGAGGTCGTCCACCAGCACCCGCACCTTGACGCCGCGCATGGCTGCTTCGCGCAGCGCGCGCATCAGGAGCCGCCCGGTGGCATCGTTCGCGAGCTGGTAGTACTGCACAACCAGCGACTGCTGGGCCCGCTGGGCGAGCTGGATCCGAGCATCGAGCGAATAGACGCCCAGCGGCATCAGCCGAAAGCCGGAATGCTCGTCGGGCGGCGTCGAATCGGCGACGATCTTCGCGAGCCGGGTCGAGCGGTCCGGTGCCGCGGCATGCTCGGCCGGCCGTTCGCGGGCGATCGGCAGCGAGCCGCAGGCTGCCATCAAGGCGATGCCCGCGCAGGCCAGCGCCAGTCGGATCCAGCGATTCAGGCCAATCCTCATATCGTGTCGTTCCTCGATGACGGACGGATGTCGAAACAGCGCCGCACGGCGTGCAGTCCTAGAATTCGAAACGCTTCCAACCGGAGTGACATCATGATGCCCTCGATCGCCGTACGCGCAACTTTCATGACCATCGCCGCGGCGCTGGCCGCGCCGGCCTTCGCCGCGCTCGACATCGGCGACCCGGTGCCGAAGTTCACTGCCACGGCGGCGCTGGGCGGCAAGACCTTCAGCTATTCGCTCGCCGACGCGCTCGCCAAGGGGCCGGTGGTGGTGTATTTCTTTCCAGCGGCGGATTCGCAGGACTGCTCGATCGAGGCCCACGCCTTCGCCGAAGCCATCGACCAGTTCGCAGCCCTTGGCGCCACGGTCATCGGGGTGTCGGCCGACAACATCGACACGCTGGCGAAGTTCTCGGTCAAGTCCTGCCAGAGCCGCTTTCCGGTGGCCTCGGACGAGTCGAAGACGGTGATCGAGGGCTTCGACGCACTGATGAAGACGCGGCCGGACTTTGCCAATCGCCTGTCGTACGTGATCACCCCCAACGGCAAGGTCGCCTACTACTTCCAGAACCTGAACCCCGACAAGCACGTCGAGCGCATGCTGAATGCGCTGCGGACGCTGCCGAAGCCGACGGCGGCACGCTGACCCCTGGCCGGCGGCGGCCGGCGCCGGACGCCAGGGGGCCTTAAGATTTCGCCCCATGCAATTCAACTACATCGGCAACGAAAACGTTGCTTCCTCGTCCGGCCGCACCCTGCCGGTGATCGACCCGTCCGACGGCCAGCCCTTCGACGAGCTGCAGCGCGGCAACGCCGCCGACATCGACGCCGCGGTGCGGGCCGCGCGCCATTGCTTCGACACCGGCTGGCACAAGGTCAGCGCGGCCGAACGCGGCCGGCTGCTCTACAAGCTGTCGCAGAAGATCGCCGAGCATGTCGACGAGCTGGCGCTGATCGAGCAGCGCGACTGCGGCAAGCCGGTCAARCAGGCCCGCGCCGATGCCGCGGCGCTGGTGCGCTACTTCGAGTTCTACGCCGGTGCCTGCGACAAGCTGCATGGCGAGACCCTCCCCTACCAGGACGGCTACAGCGTCTTCACCTGGCGCGAACCGCACGGCGTCACCGGCCACATCATTCCGTGGAACTACCCGATGCAGATCTTCGGGCGCAGCGTCGGCGGGGCCCTGGCCGCCGGCAACGTCTGCGTGGTCAAGCCGTCCGAGGATGCCTGCCTGTCGCTGATCCGGGTCGCCCAGCTGGCGGCCGAGGCCGGCTTCCCGCCTGGCGCGCTCAACATCGTGACCGGCTATGGCCACGAGGTCGGCGACGCGCTGGCGCGGCACCCCGGCATCGACCACATCAGCTTCACCGGCAGCCCCAAGGTCGGCACGCTGATCCAGCAGGTGGCAGCCGAACGCCATTGCCCGGTGACGCTCGAGCTCGGCGGCAAGAGCCCGCAGATCGTGTTCGCCGATGCCGACCTGAGCGCCGCCATCCCGGTGCTGATCAACGCCATCGTGCAGAACGCCGGCCAGACCTGCTCGGCCGGATCGCGCGTGCTGATCGACCAGGCCATCTACGAACCGCTGCTGCAGCGGCTCGGCCACGCCTTCGAGGCGCTGCGCGTCGGTCCCGCAGCGATGGACCTGGACGTCGGTCCGCTGATCCGCCAGACGCAGCAGCAGCGCGTCTGGGACTTCCTGTCGGACGCGCAGGTCGCGGGCATTCCGATGGTGGCCCAGGGCGTGGTGGTCGACGAGGCCCCCGAGACCGGCTTCTACCAGGCGCCCACCCTGCTGCGCGACGTGCCGGTGGACCACCGGCTGGCGCAGGAGGAAGTGTTCGGTCCGGTGCTGGCCGCGATGGCCTTCCGCGACGAGGACGAGGCCGTGGCGCTCGCCAACGCGACGCAGTTCGGCCTGGTCGCCGGCATCTGGACGAACGACGGCGGGCGCCAGTTCCGAATGGCCAAGCGCGTGAAAAGCGGCCAGGTGTTCATCAACAACTACGGCGCCGGCGGCGGCGTCGAACTGCCCTTCGGCGGCGTCAAGTCTTCGGGTTACGGCCGCGAGAAGGGCTTCGAGGCGCTGTAYGGCTTCACCACGCTCAAGACCGTGGCGGTCAAGCACGGCTGAGCCGCGAACACCGGGCCGATACACTGCCCGGCTGCACTTTTTTATCCAGGAGACAGCTGTGCGCGTCAAGGACAAATCCATCATCGTGACCGGTGCCGGCGGCGGCATCGGCGAAGGCATTGCAAAGCGGCTGGCGTGCGAGGGCGCCCAGGTCGTCGTCAACGACATCAACCAGGCACTCGGCGAGCAGGTGGTTGAGGCCATTCTGCGCGACGGCGGCCGCGCCTCCTTCTTCGCCGCCGACGTCACGAAGTCCGACCAGATGAAGGCCCTGGTCGCTGCCGCCGTGCAGCGCCACGGCAAGCTCGACGCGATGGTCAACAACGCAGGCTGGACGCACCGCAACCGGCCCGCGCTCGAGGTCAGCGAGGAAGAGTTCGACCGCTGCTATTCGGTCAACGTCAAGAGCATCTACCTGTCGACGATCCACGCGGTGCCGGCCTTTCGCGCCAACGGCGGCGGCTCGTTCATCAACATTGCATCGACGGCCGGCGTGCGCCCTCGCCCGGGCCTGACCTGGTACAACGGCTCCAAGGGCGCGGTGATCACGACCAGCAAGTCGCTGGCCGCCGAACTCGGCCCCGACAACATCCGCGTCAACTGCATCAACCCGGTGTTCAACCCCGACACCGGCCTGGCGGCCGAGTTCGCCGGCGGACCGGTCACCGAGGAACGCAAGGCCAAGTTCCGCGCCACCATCCCGCTCGGCCGCTTCTCGACCGCGCTCGATGTCGCCAACGCCGCGCTGTACCTGGCCAGCGACGAGGCCTCGTTCATCAGCGGCGTCTGCATAGAGGTCGATGGCGCGCGCTGCGTCTGATCCGGCGCAAGGCCTTGCAGCGGTATCGCGGCCCTCGATGCGGTAAATTGGCCTTCCCCATGAAGCAGCACGTCGTCAAGCTCTCCGATATCGGTCGCGCGCCCCGCGTAGTGGCCGGTGGGGTTGTCGTGCCCGCCACCGGCGTGCTGCTCGACCGGCTGGCCCGGCCGCTGACCGACCTGCGCATCAGCGTGACCGACCGCTGCAACTTCCGCTGCAGCTACTGCATGCCGAAGGAAGTGTTCGACAAGGACTACAAATACCTGCCGCACAKTGCGCTGCTGAGCTTCGAGGAGATCACCCGGCTGGCGCGCCTTTTCACCAGCCACGGCGTACGCAAGATCCGGCTCACCGGCGGCGAGCCGCTGCTGCGCAAGAACCTCGAGGTGCTGGTCGAGCAGATCGCGGCGCTGCGCACGCCGGACGGCAAGCCGCTGGACATCACGCTGACCACCAACGGTTCCCTGCTCGCCCGCAAGGCGCAGGCGCTGAAGGCCGCCGGCCTGAATCGCGTGACCGTGAGCCTCGACGGCCTCGATGACAGCGTGTTTCGCCGCATGAACGACGTCGACTTCCCGGTCGCCGAGGTGCTGGCCGGCATCGACGCCGCGAAAGCCGCGGGCCTGGGTCCGATCAAGGTCAACATGGTGGTCAAGCGCGGCACCAACGAGCAGGAGATCCTGCCGATGGCGCGCCACTTCCGCGGCACCGGCGTGGTGCTGCGCTTCATCGAGTACATGGACGTCGGCGCCACCAACGGCTGGCGCATGGACGAGGTGCTGCCGTCGGCCGACGTGGTGAGCCGCATCGCCGCCGAATTCCCGCTGCGGCCCCTGGAAGCCACGGCCGCCGGCGAAACCGCGCAGCGCTGGGCCTACGCCGACGGCGGCGGCGAAATCGGCGTCATCAGCAGCGTGACCCAGGCCTTCTGCCGCGACTGCAGCCGGGCACGCCTGTCGACCGAAGGCAAGCTCTACCTGTGCCTGTTCGCGAGCCAGGGCCACGACCTGCGGCCGCTGCTGCGCGGCGACGCCGACGACGCGCAGATCGCCTCCACCCTCGGCCACATCTGGCAGGGGCGCAGCGACCGATATTCCGAACTGCGTGCGCTGCGCGTCCCCGACACCGATGCCAGAGCGCCGCGCCGGGTCGAAATGAGCTACATCGGCGGATGAACGCCCTGACCGCCATCGCCACCAGCGAAATCACCGGCCTCGTGCTCGCCGGCGGTCGCGGCTCGCGGATGGGCGGCGTCGACAAGGGTCTGCAGAGCTTCAACGGCACGCCGCTCGCGATGCATGCCGTGCTGCGGCTGGGGATGCAGGTCGGCGAAGTGATGGTGAATGCCAATCGCAACCTGGCTGCCTACGAATCCTTCGGCGTGCCGGTCTGGCCGGATGGCCTGGCCGACTATGCGGGCCCGCTGGCCGGTTTCCTGACCGGGCTCGAGCGCTGCGAGACCCCCTACCTGCTGACCGTGCCCTGCGACACGCCGCTGTTCCCGCTCGACCTTGCAAGCCGCCTGGCGGCCGCGATGGCCGCCGAGGACGCCGACATCGCGATGGTCAGCGCGCCGGAGGCGGCCGACGCGCCGGACGCCGCCCCGGTGCTGTTCCCACAGCCTGTGTTCTGCCTGCTGCGCGCCACGCTGCTCGAAAGCCTGGTGCGCTTCACCCAGGACGGTGGCCGCAAGATCGACAAATGGACCGGTCAGCACCGCACGGTGCTGGTGCCCTTCGACCAGCCCGGCGATGCCCGCAACGCGTTCTTCAACGCCAACACGCTGGCCGAACTGCGTGGTCTCGAACGCCAGGGTTCCTGAGCTCCTTCCCGCCATGAGCCGAATCGCAGAAATCGCCGCCGCATTGGCGGGTTACGACCCCAAGGCCCTGAGCGTCGATGCCGTGCAGGCCTTCCTGGCGCAACTGGCCGAGCCCGCCATCGTCACCCAGGTCGAGCGCCTGGCCCTGCGCGACGCGCTCGGGCGGGTGCTGGCCGAGGACATCGTCTCGCCGGTCAGCGTGCCGCCGCACGACAACTCGGCGATGGATGGCTTCGCCTTCGATGGCGCTCTGCTCGATGCGGCCGGCGACGCCAGGCTGACGCTGCGCGTGGTCGGCACCGCGCTGGCCGGTGCCGCCTGGCGCGGCGCGCTGGAGGCCGGCGACGCCGTCAAGATCATGACCGGCGCAGTGATGCCGGCCGGCCTCGACACCGTCATTCCCCAGGAGTTCTGCACGGTCGACGACGATCGCGTGAGCTTCCCCGCCAAGGCGCTGCGGCGCGGCGACAACCGCCGCTTCGCCGGCGAGGACCTGATGCAGGGCCAGCCGGCCCTGAAGCGGGGCCAGATCATCACGCCGGCCGCACTCGGCATGATCGCCAGCCTCGGCCTGCCGATGGTGCCGGTACTGAAGCGCTTGCGCGTGGCCTACTTCTCCACCGGCGACGAGATTCTTAGCCTGGGCGAGCTGCCGCGCGAAGGCGCGGTCTACGACAGCAACCGTTACACCGTGTTCGGCCTGCTGACGCGGCTGGGCTGCGAGGTGATCGACCTCGGCCTGGTGCGCGACGATCCGGCGGCCCTCGAATCGGCGCTGCGCCGCGCCGCCGCCGAGGCCGATGCGATCATCACCAGCGGCGGCGTCAGCGTCGGCGAGGCCGACCACACGCGAGCCGTCATGCAGCGGCTCGGCGACATGGCCTTCTGGCGCGTCGCCATGCGACCCGGCCGGCCGATGGCCGTTGGCCTGATCCCGGCGCCGGACGATCGTCGCGGGCCGGCGGTGCTGTTCGGGCTCCCGGGCAATCCGGTCGCCGTGATGGTCACCTTCCTGGCCTTCGTGCGCCCTGCGCTGCTGAAGATGATGGGCTGTAACGCCGCCTGCGCTGCGCCACCCCCGCTGCTGCGTGCCACCAGCGTGGAAGCGATACGGAAGAAGCCCGGGCGCACCGAATACCAGCGCGGGCGGGTCGATCAGGTGGCGGGCGCGCTGCCCCGCGTTCGCATCGCCGGCAACCAGGGCTCGGGCGTGCTGAGCTCGATGGTCGAGGCCAACGGCCTCGTGGTGCTTCACCACGACCAGGCGAGCGTGGCACCGGGCGAGACGGTCGACGTGATGGTCTTCGACGGCGTGGTGTAAGGTCTGGGCCCGCCACCGTCCTCAGACCGGCGCCGAGCCGCCCCAAGGCAGTCTGCGCCCCCTCGGGGGGCAGCGAGTACACGAAGTGACGAGCGTGGGGGCATTTCACGGGAGTTGCGCATGGCAGCGGCCAGAATCGAACTGATGCAGCAGATGCCGATCTTCGGCGCCATCGGCGCGGAAACCGTCGAGTTCCTGCTGGCGGCCGCGCCGGTGGTCGAAGTACCGCGCGGCGGCTACTTCTTCCGTGAAGGCGAGCCGGGCCGCGGCATGTTCGTGCTCGAAGCCGGTAGCGTGATCGTGTCCAAGAGCTGGAAATCGCACGAATTGCTGCTCCGGCGCCTGCTGCAGGGCGATTGCTTCGGCGAGATGGCGCTGCTCGACCTGTCCCCGCGCAGCGCCTCGGTGCGTGCCGATGCCGACTGCGTCGCGATCGAGTTGTCGTCGGCGAACCTGTACCGCCTGTTCGAGCGCGATGTCGAGCAGTTCGCGCTGATCCAGATGAACATCGCCCGCGAGATGAGCCGCCGCCTGCGGATCACCGACGACCGGCTGTTCCGCGCCAGCATGGGCGAGTTGCCGGAAACCCCCGAGCGAATCGAACCCTAGATCCGGCCGAGCGCCCGCTCGACGCCCTTGTTCGCGAGCGCATCCGCACGCTCGTTGCCCGGGTCACCCGAATGGCCCTTGACCCAGCGCCATTCGATCTGGTGGCCGCCCTCGGCCACCAGCTTGTCGAGTTGCTGCCAGAGCTCGACGTTCTTCACTGGCTGCTTGGTCGAGGTGCGCCAGCCCTTGGCCTTCCAGCCCCGGATCCACTCGGTGATGCCCATCCGCACGTACTGGCTGTCCAGGTAGAGGACCACCTTGCACGGGCGCTTGAGCGCGCCGAGGCCCTCAATCACCGCCTGCAGTTCCATGCGGTTGTTGGTGGTGTTGAGTTCGCCGCCGAAAAGCTCTTTCTCAGTGGCGCCCGACTTGAGCCATGCGCCCCAGCCGCCGGGACCGGGATTGCCCTTGCAGGCACCGTCGGTGTAGATCTGTACTTCGTTCAAGAACCGCTTCCTTCTTCTAGTCGGCCGCCATTGTCGCGCCCCCGGTGCATCTTGCCGGCGATCGGCACCGGCGCACTGGCACGAGAGGCGGCACGTCGCCATTCGGCGCTCAGCAGCCGCAGCCCGCGCACCCGCTTGACCGCCACCAGGAAATAGACGGCACCGAAGATCGGCCACCAGCGCTCGCCGGCCACATCGAACCAGCGGCAGCGTTCGAGCCAGGCCTCGCTGCGGACAGCCGGCCGGTAGACGCCGAAGCGGCCCGACTCGACTTCGAAGCTCAGCAGCCGCAGCCAGTCGCGCATGCGCCGGTAGCCGATGAAGTCACCGGCCTCGGGTAGGAACAGCTCGCCGAAGCCGAGCCGCCGGTACAGATGGGCCCGCCGCTGCCGCATGCCCCAGAGGCTGGCCGGGTTCAGGCCGCAGATGACGACCCGGCCCTCGGGCACCAGCACCCGCTCGACCTCGCGCAGGGTCGCGTGAGGATCGGGGCTGAGCTCGAGCGTGTGCGGCAGCACCACGAGGTCGAGGCTGTTGGCCGGAAAAGGCAGGGCCGAAAAGTCGGTCAGTAGCGCGGCGGCGCCGGCCTGGGCCGGATCGGACAGCGCCAGCCACCGGTATGGCATGCGGTTGGCGCGCAGCGCCTCGACCTCGCCCAGGCCCAGCTGCAACGCGTGGTAGCCGAAGATGTCGGCCACGGCCTGGTCGAACTGAGCCTGCTCCCAGGCCAGCAGATAGCGGCCCGGGGGGGTATCGAACCAATCGTGCAAACCTATAATTTGACCGCTCATGACCCTCGTTCCGCTGCCCGCCTTCGCCGACAACTACATCTGGATGCTGCAGGATGGGCACGACGCGATCGTGGTCGACCCAGGGGACGCCGGACCCGTGTTCGATGCACTCAGGCGCCGGAATCTGCAACTGGCCGCGATTCTAGTCACGCACCACCATGCCGATCACACCGGCGGCGTGGCTGCGCTGCACGAAGCCACCGGCGCGAAGGTCTTCGGCCCGGCCCGCGAGCGCATTCCCGAGCCGTACACGCCGCTCGCCGAGGGCGATCACGCCGAGGCCCTGAGCCTGCGCTTCGAAGTGATCGACATTYCCGGCCACACCGCCGGCCACATCGCCTTCTTCCTGCCGGCCGGTCCGCGCAACGCCGCAGCCGGCGCGTTGGCACCGCTGCTGTTCTGCGGCGACACCCTGTTCTCGGGCGGCTGCGGACGCCTGTTCGAAGGCACGCCGGCGCAGATGCTGGCCTCGCTCGAGGCCCTGGCGGCGCTGCCTGGAGATACCCGCGTCTGCTGCGGCCACGAATACACACTTGCTAACCTGAGATTTGCGCAAAGCGTGGAACCCGGCAACCCGGATCTCACTCAGTACACGGCGCACTGCGAAGCAATGCGCGCGCGCGGTGAACCCACGCTGCCCTCGCAGCTGGCGACCGAGCGCCTGATCAATCCTTTTCTTCGCAGCCGCGAAGCCACTGTCAGCCGAGCGGTCCACGCTCACACCGGCCTGCCCGCATCAGCGGCGCCCGCCGAAGTGTTCGCCGCGCTGCGCCACTGGAAGAACGACTTTCGATGAAATTCCTGCTAGCCGCCTGCCTCGCGGGCTCCCTGTTTCTCGCGGGCTGTGCCACTGGCACCGGTTCATCGCCGGGTGGCGCCTCGGGTAGTGCCTCGCCGGTGTATCCGGGTGGCAGCCTGAAGCCGATCACCTCGGGCGACACCAAATCCCGGCCCGTGGTCACGCTGGCCCCGCCCACCGACATGTGGGATCGCATCCGCCGCGGCTTCAAGATGCCGAACCTCGACAGCGAGCTCGTGCGAGACCGCGAGCAGTGGTATGCCAGCCGGCCCGACTACATCCAGCGCATGACCGAGCGCTCGAACCGCTACATCTTCCACATCGTCGAAGAACTCGAGCGCCGCGACATGCCGACCGAGATCGCGCTGCTGCCCTACATCGAGAGCGCCTTCAATCCCCAGGCCGTGTCGAGTGCGCGCGCCGCCGGCATGTGGCAGTTCATGCCGGCCACCGGCACCGACTACGACCTGAAGCAGAACATCTTCCGCGACGACCGGCGCGATGTCGTGGCCTCGACCCGCGCGGCGCTCGACTACCTGCAGCGTCTCTACGGCATGTTCGGCGACTGGCAGCTCGCCCTGGCCGCCTACAACTGGGGCGAAGGCAACGTCAGCAAGGCGATCGCCAAGAACCAGCGGGCCGGCCTGCCCGCCACCTACAGCGACATCTCGATGCCGGCCGAGACGCGGCTCTACGTGCCGAAGCTGCAGGCGGTCAAGAACATCGTCGCCGATCCGACGCGATTCAACGTCGACCTGCCGCTGATCGCCAACCACCCCTACTTCCAGACCGTCTCGCTCAAGCGCGACCTCGACGTCGCCCTGGCGGCCAAGCTGGCCGACGTGCAGGTCGAGGACTTCCGCGCCCTCAATCCCTCGGCCCACAAGCCGGTGCTGCTGGCCGCGGGTACGCCCGAGATCCTGCTGCCCTGGGACAACGCCGCGGTCTTCCAGCGCAACTTCGAGGCCTACAGCCATGGCCAGTACGCCAGCTGGACCGCCTGGACCGTGCCGTCGACCATGACGGTGGCCGATGCAGCGCAGCGCTCGGGCATGAGCGAGGCCGACCTCCGCGCCGTTAACAACGTGCCGCCGCGGATGCTGATCAAGGCCGGCTCGACACTGATCGTGCCGCGCAGCGCCCGCGTCCAGGAAGACGTCGCGGCGGTGGTTGCAGACACCGGGCAGCTGAGCTTCCAGCCCGAGATCGTGACTCGCCGCACCGTGGTCAAGGCCGGCCGCCAGGACAGCGTCGCCAGCATCGCCCGGCGCTACCAGCTGAGCCCGGCCAGCGTCGCCGAATGGAACGACGTCAAGACGAACCACACCTTCCAGCGCGGCTACGAAGTGGTGGTGTTCCTGCCCGTGCGCGCCTCGCGGGCCGCCAGCGTGGGGTCCGCCGTCAGCCGTGTCAGCCACGCGGCCGCGGAACCCCGAAGCAAGGCCAAGGCCACGGCCGTGCCCGCCAAGGTGACGACCAAGAGCTTGAGCAGCAAGCAGATCGCGCGCGAGCCGCACGGCGGCACGCCTTCGAAGAAAAAGCGCTGACCGGACTCCCGCCGGGCGGGCTCAAAGCTTCTCGGTCTCGCCGCTGCGCGGCTGCCACTTCATGAGCCGCTTCTCGAGCACGCCGACGATGGCGTCGAGCAGCAGCGCGAAGGCGGTCAGCACCACGATGCCGGCGAACACCGTGTTGACGTCGAAGGTGCCTTCGGCCTGCAGGATCAGGTAGCCGACGCCGCGCGCCGATCCCAGGTACTCGCCGACCACCGCCCCCACGAACGCCAGCCCCACCGAGGTGTGAAGGCTGGAAAACACCCAGCTGGTCGCACTCGGCAGGTACACGGTGCGCAGCAGCTGCCGCTGGCTGGCGCCGAGCATGCGCGCGTTCGCCAGCACTACCGGGCTCACTTCGCGCACGCCCTGGTAGACATTGAAGAAGACGATGAAGAAGACCAGCGTGACGGCCAGCGCCACCTTGCTCCAGATGCCGAGGCCGAACCAGAGCGCGAAGATCGGCGCCAGGATCACGCGCGGCATCGAGTTCGCCGCCTTGATGTAGGGATCGAAGACCAGGCTCGCGGTCGGCGCCAATGCCAACCAGAGCCCGCAGGCCAGGCCCAGCACGGTGCCGATCACGAAGGCCAGCACGGTCTCCACCAGCGTGGTTGCGAGGTGGAGATAGATGTCGGTGTTGCCTGCCAGGCCCTCCGGGAACAGCCGGTTGGCCGGGATGGCGAAGGGCATGAACCAGCTCCAGATGCGGCCCGCGACCTCGATCGGTTCACCGAGGAAGAAGGCGAACTGCGGGTTGCGCGAGGCGAGGTGCCAGGCCGCCAGCAGCACGATCAGCACCCCCAACTGCCAGAAGCGCGCATTGCTTTCGCTGGGGCGTATGCGCATGGTCAGGCCGCCTGCTTCAACTGCTGCGCGTAGCCTTTCAGCACCTCGTCGCGCAGCACGTTCCATATCCGCGCATGCAGTTCGACGAAGCGCGGATGCGTGCGGACCTCGGCCACGTCGCGCGGGCGCGGCAGGTCGATCGTGAATTCGCCGATGGGATGGGTCGCGGGACCGGCCGACAGCACCACCACGCGATCACTCATCGCGATCGCCTCATCGAGATCATGCGTGATGAAGAGCACCGCCTTCTTCTTGGCGGCCCAGAGGTCCAGCACCTCGTTCTCCATCAGCTGCCGGGTCTGGATGTCGAGCGCGCTGAAGGGCTCGTCCATCAGGATGATGTCGGGGTCGAGCGCCAGCACCTGAGCCAGCGCGGTGCGCTTTCGCATGCCGCCCGAGAGCTGATGCGGATAGCGGTCGCCGAAGCCGGCCAGGCCGACGCGCGCGAGCCAAGCCTCGGCCTGGTCCCTTGCCTGCGCATCGGCCATGCCGCGGTACTGCATGCCCACCATGACGTTGTCGAGCGCACTGCGCCACGGCATCAGGGCTTCGCTCTGGAACATGTAGCCGGCGCGCGAGTTGATGCCCGAGAGCGGCTTGCCGAAGACCCGCACCGTGCCCGACGACGGTTCGAGCAAGCCGGCGCCGACGTTCAACAGCGTCGACTTGCCGCAGCCGGTCGGTCCGACCACCGAAACGAACTCGCCCTCGCCGATCCGCAGCGTGGTGTCGGCCACCGCCGTGTAGCGCTGGCCTTGCGCGTCCTTCGCGCGGAAGGTGCATTGGATATCGATCAGTTCGAGCGCGTGGTCGGCCATGGGCTTGGAAGAAAAAACCCGGCCGAGGCCGGGTTGCAGGGACACCGCGATCAGGCTTTGAACCTGTCCTTGGCACGCCGCGCAAAGTCGTTGGTATAGAGCTTGGAGAGATCGATCTTGTCGGCCTTGACCGAGGGGTCGAAACTCGCGATGGCGTTGAGTGCGGTCTTGGGACCGTCGGCCGGCACCATGCCATCGATCGCGATCGCCTCGCGCACCTTGTCGAAGGACGCCAGGTACAAGGCCCGGTCGCCCAGCAGGTAGGTCTCGGGCACGGTCTTGATGATGTCGCCGGGCCCGGCGGTCTGCAGCCACTTGAGGCCGTGGACGATGGCGTTGGCGAGCGCCTGGCAGGTGTTCGGATTCTTGTGGATGAATTCAGACGAGGCGTAGAGGCAGCCGGCCGGCATCAGCCCACCGAACACCTCCTGCGTGCCCTTGAGCGTGCGGGTGTCGCTGATGATCTTCACGTCGCCCTTCTGCTCGAGCATGGTCATCACGGGATCGGTGTTGCTGATCGCGTCGATCTGGCCCGATCGCAATGCCGTGAGTGCGCCGGCAGCGACGCCGACGCCGATGAAGCTCACGTCGCTGGCCTTCAGGCCGCCCCGAGACAGCACCAGGTTGGCCACCATGTTGGTGGAGGAGCCCGGCGCCGAGACACCGATCTTGCGGCCCTTGAGGTCGGCGATGCCCGCGTAGTTGGGCATGTTCTTGGTCGACACGCCGATGGCGATCTGCGGTGCGCGGCCCTGCAATACGAAGGCCTGGAAGAACTGGTTCTTGGCCTGCAGGTTGATGGTGTGCTCGAAGGCTCCGGAGCAGACGTCGGCCGAGCCGCCGACGACCGCCTGCAGCGCGCGCGCGCCACCCGAGAAATCGGAGATCTCTACATCGAGCCCTTCGGCCGTGAAGTAGCCGAGCTGCTCGGAGATCGTCAGCGGGAGGTAGTAGAACGCGGCCTTGCCGCCGACCGCGATGGAAACCGTGGACTTCTCGAGCTTCGGCTGGCCGTAGACCAGCGGCCCGCCGATCGCGGCCGCGCCCAGCGAAGCGGCTACGGTGAAGGTACGGCGATTGAGCATGGATGGGGCCTTCGGGCTCTCTGTCGTGTGATTCGAATCGAGCTTAGGGGCGCCCCCCTGCCCCTGCATCGGGAACATCCCGTGCGGGTTTTTACGTAAACACGAAGGCCACTATCTGCCGGCGAACAGGATCGCGATGTTGACCATGAAGCCGAGTGCCCAGACCGCACTGCGCAGCGAACTGCGATCAGCGATGTACATCGCGACATAGACGATGCGCAACAGCACATAGGCGGCCGCCAGGCGATCGAGCGTCGCCTGCGCCGCGCCGAGCTGGTGGGCGATGATCACGGCGCCGACGAAGAAAGGCAGGCCCTCGAAACCATTGGCCTGGGCGCTGTTGGCCCGTGCCCGCCAGCCGCTCAGGTGCGTGCTCCATTGGCGCGGCGCCCGATTGTCGCCGGGCTTGAAGGCACCGGCCTTGGCGATGTACGAGGACAGATAGGGCAGCAGCGCCACCGCCAGCACGCACCAGTAGGCCCAGGTTAGCGCGGGAAGGTTCACCTGGGTCTCCGGATGAAGCGCGTTGTCAGCGACGGTCCACCAACGCGTGGGCGATGGTGCCGAGGTCGACGTACTCGAGCTCGCTGCCGGCCGGCACGCCGCGCGCGAGCCGGGTCACCGAGAGCCCGCGCTGCTTCAGCGCATCGCCGATCACATGGGCCGTGGCCTCGCCTTCGGCAGTGAAATTGGTGGCGAGGATCACCTCGCTCACGGTGCCGTCGAGCGCGCGCTCGAACAGCTTCGCGAGTCCGATGTCGTTCGGCCCGATGCCGTCGAGCGGGCTCAGCTTGCCCATCAGCACGAAGTAGTAGCCTCGGAACACGCCGGTGCGCTCGAGCGCCGCCTGGTCGGCCGGCGTTTCCACCACGCAGAGCTTGCTGGCGTCGCGCCGCGCATCCTGGCAGACACTGCAGATCACACCTTCGGTGAAAGTGTTGCAGCGCTCGCAATGGCGCACGTTGCCGGCCGCCTGCTGCAGCGCGCGCGCGAGCTTCTGGAGGCCTTCGCGATCGTGCTGCAGCAGGTGGAAAGCCATGCGCGAGGCCGACTTGGCGCCGACGCCGGGCAAGCGGCGCAGCGCTTCGATCAGCGCTTCGAGCGAACTGGAATCCGCCATCGAGGGCYGATGAAAGCTCAGAACGGCAGCTTCATGCCGGGCGGCAGTCCGGGCATGCCGGCGGTCAGCTTGCCCATCTTCTGCTCGCTGGTTTCCTCGGCCTTGCGCACCGCAGCGTTGAAGGCGGCAGCCACCAGGTCCTCGAGCATGTCCTTGTCGTCGGCCAACAGGCTGGGATCGATGGTGATGCGCTTGACGTCGTGCTTGCAGGTCATCACGACCTTCACCAGCCCGGCGCCGGATTCGCCTTCGACCTCGATTGTGGCCAGTTCTTCCTGGGCCTTCTTGAGGTTGTCCTGCATTGCCTGCGCCTGCTTCATGAGGCCGGCCAGTTGTCCTTTGTTGAACATGTGGATCCTGTCGTTAATAAGAAATTGAAAGAAAAAGGCTCAGGCCGGACGCAGCGTCCCGGGAACGATCTTCGCGTCCCAGTCGCGCATCATCAACTGCACCTCGGGGTCATTGCGAATCGCTTCCTCGGCGACACGCTGGCGTTCGTCGGCCGCCTGCTTGTTGCGCCGGGCCGGACTGTCGACCACGGCACCGATCTCGATGGCGATTTTGACGCCATGACCCATGGCCGCCAACGCGGTCTGCAGCTTTTCGCGACTGCTGGTCTGGTTGAGCGACTCGCGCTCGACACGCAGCAGCCACTGGTCGACGTCGCGCGCCACCAGCTGCGACTGCAGCGCAAGCTCGCGCGCCAGCGCAGTGATGGCCTCGGCCACGACCATCTGCGTCACGGTGGCGTGCCAGAAATCGCCCTCCTCACTCGGCGCTATGGGCGCCGAGGGCGCAGGGGATACGGCCTCGCGGGCGCCTGGCGGTGGCTGCACCCGCACCGGCATCGCCATCACCCTTGCCGGTGTCGACATGGGGTCGGCGGCAGGCGCGGGCCGCGGAGGCGGCGCCGCGCTCAACGAGGGCGCCTCGACGACCGGCAAGCGCTGGCCGGGTGGCGCATGCGATGCGGCAGCTGCCGTCGATGCGACAGCCGAAGGCGCCGGCGCGCGGTCGGAGGCCGCCACGGGTCGAGGGGGCGATTCGGCAGCTGGCGCGGCCCGGGGTGCATCGGGAACCGCGCGCTCGGCGTCATTCAGAGTTTTTTTTTCCGCTCCGGCCGCGGCGGGCTTGAAGGCCAGCAGGCGCAGCAGCACCATCGTGAGCGCCGCGTACTCGTCGGGCGCCAGGCCGAGCTCGCCCCGGCCATGCAGGCAGAGGCTGTAGAGCAACTGGGTCTCGTCGGCCGGCAGCAGGGCCGCGAGGCGCGCGGTCTCGGCCGCGTCGGGATCGGCGCCATCGCGCGACTCGGCCCGCGAAGGCACGGCCTGCAGCACCGCCATGGCCTGCAGCACGGTGCTCATTTCCTCCAGCGTGGAGGCGGCCGACAAGCCATCGCGGCGCAGCCCCTCGGCGGTCTCGACCACCGTCTTCCCGTCCCCCTGCGCAAGTGCCTCGATGAGCCGGAACACATGGCCGCGGTCGACGCTCCCGAGCATCTGCCGCACGCCAGCTTCGAGCAGTTCGCCATTGCCGAAGGCGATCGCCTGGTCGGTCAGCGACAAGGCGTCGCGCATCGAGCCGCGGGCGGCGCGCGAGATCAGGCGCAGCGCGGCGGGCTCGGCCGGAACGGCCTCGGCCTGCAGCACCTGCGTGAGGTGTTCGAGCACGGTCTCGGGCGCCATCGGCCGCAGGTTGAACTGCAGACAGCGCGACAGCACCGTGACCGGCACCTTCTGCGGATCGGTGGTGGCCAGCACGAACTTGAGGTATTCGGGCGGCTCCTCGAGCGTCTTCAGCATCGCGTTGAACGCGTGCCCGGTGAGCATGTGCACTTCATCGATCATGAAGACCTTGAAGCGGCCCTGCACCGGCTTGTAGACCGCCTGCTCCAGCAGGGCCTGCACTTCGTCGACGCCGCGATTGGAGGCGGCGTCGAGTTCGGTGTAGTCGACGAAGCGGCCGGCGTCGATGTCCTTGCACGCCTGGCATAGGCCGCACGGCGTGGCCGTGATGCCGCCCTGGCCGTCGGGACCCTGGCAGTTGAGCGACTTGGCCAGGATCCGCGAGACCGTGGTCTTGCCCACGCCGCGGGTGCCGGTSAAGAGATAGGCGTGGTGCAGCCGCTGCGAGGTCAGCGCGTTCGCGAGCGCCTGCACGACATGCTCCTGGCCCACCATCTCGTTGAAGGTTCGGGGACGATGTTTGCGAGCGAGCACGAGATAGGCCATCGGCGCATTTTAGGTCGATGCGGCCATCGACCCGGGCGGCGGCCTAGGCCATCCTGCAGATAGATTTCGAGCCGCCCTCGCCTAGCATGAAAAACCCTCGAGGAGACCGACATGCCCACTGCGACCCGCAAGGCGGCCCGTCCGGCCGCGGCCAGCAAATCCAGCCCGCCCGAAGCCGCCGGCCCGCGACGCTATTGCTCGCAGCCGGTGCAGCCGATCAGGCAATTCGACATCAGCGTCGCCGCCGGACGCGCCCGTGCCATCATCGCCGCGAGCAAGAAGTGGGTGAACGGCACCCAACTGACCTACTACTGCTTCAAGCGCGGGGATGGCGTGCCTGCGGCATGGCAAGGGGGCACGGCGGACATCGGTGTCGTCGACACATCTTTCGAAGCCTGGGCCAAGCTCGGCATCGGCATCAGCTTCCGGCGCGTCGAGGCGCCCGAGGACGCCATGGTGCGGATCGGCTTCGACCCTCAGGACGGCTCCTGGTCCTACGTGGGACGCGACGTGCTCAACACCAAGCCGCCACAGGAGCGCACCATGAACTTCGGCTGGGCGCTGACCACGACCTACGGCCACGACACCGCCCTGCACGAGATCGGCCACACGCTCGGGTTGGAACACGAGCACCAGAACCCGAACGCCGGCATCTCCTGGAACCGCGAGGCGGTGCTCGCCTATTTCAGGGGCCCGCCGAATAACTGGGAAGATTCGCAGATCGAATGGAACATCCTGCGCAAGATCCCGGTGTCGGAGATCAAAGGCACCACCTGGGATCCGGATTCGGTCATGGAGTACCAGTTCGATGCCGGGCTGATCGTCGCGCCGGAAAAATACCAGGCCGGCCTGCAGCCCAAGGGCGGCCTGTCCTATGCGGACAAGGCCTGGGTGGTGGAGTCCTACCCGGGCGTCAGGGCGCCGACCTCGGCGCCGCTCAAGGTCGGGGTCTCGCAGTTGCTGAAGCTGAAGGCGGGTGAGACCCGCACCTTCGATTTCACGCCGCCGCGCACGCGAACCTACAACATCGGCACCTTCGGCACCTCGGACACCGTGCTGGTGCTGTTCGAGGTCACGCCGACCGGCAACGTGCAGATCGCGGGCGCCGACGACAGCGGCACCGACCTCAACGCCAAGGTCAGCATGCGGCTGCAGAAGGGCCGCCACTACCAGGTCGGCGTGCGTCTCTACTATGCCGACGCGGCGCTCGAAACCTCGCTGATGGTCTGGTGAAGAGCCGGGGTGCTCGCCGTCGCCTACAATCCTCGGTTGACGGGCCTCCCCGCATGGTGAAGTGGCCAACCGGGTCAGGTGGGGAACCAAGCAGCCCTAACTGCGTAGCCAGTGCCGGGGGTAAGGCTCGTCAACCTAACATTCAGAAACCTGCGTCTTCATCCGGCGCGCTGGTTCTCGCCCGCCATGACCTCGAGTTAGTCCAGGATGGCGCAGACTTCACCCGCCTCGCTCTCCAGGCTCTCGGTCAGCAGTTCGACCGCAAACTCAATCTGCATCGGCGTGAAGAACGGGGCCACCGCACCCATGACCTGATTGGCATTGCGCAACGGACGACCCGTTGCGGCTTCGGCCAGATGCATGGCACGGATCAGGTTCACCTGCGGATAGCTCAGCGCCGACTCGCCGCAGGTGCCCAGGTAGGCGGTCAGCGCGCGGGCCGCGCGCTTGCAGGCGTCCAAGGTCTCCGGGCTCAGGGCCGTGGCTTGCGCCGCGGCGCGAACCCCCTTCGCCAGCATGTCGGCGGCCGTTGTCAAGCGGTTCGAGCTCGCTGTCAGGCGGTCGCACCGCGAACCAGGCGCCATGGCATCGGCCAGGGTGGCGCGCAAGTCCTTGGGGTCGAGGCGGAGCATCTGCGTGACGCATTCGGCCTGSGCCTCGGAGAAATAGGCGGGCATCCAGGCTTGCAGCAGAAGCGCGCCGCCAGCGGGCGTTTCCCGCCAGACCTGCTCCAGTTCAAGCACCCTCTCAGCCTGGCTGCAGGTGAAGGGGGCTGGAATGGACGGCATCCGCCGGACCGGACCTGATCGGGACCGTGGCCAGCGAAGGGCCATGGTGCCGAACGAGGCCGGACAAGGAACAACGAGGCATGGACATGCGCCTAGCTTCCATGAAGTCGCCGAGGTCAAGCTTAAATCGAAAGTCTCGTTTCAGGTGCTGAATACTGTTTGTTTATACGGGTATCCGCTTAGCTCCAGTAGGTTCAGAATAGCTGGATGGATAACCAGATATTAGCGCCACAAGCCGGGAAGGACTACCCGCAAAGCTGGAACGAATTTCTCGACTGGTTCGCCACCGAAGAAGCCTGCCTGGCCTACCTGGAGCGGCTGCGCTGGCCGGATGGTTTCGTCTGTCCGGCATGCGGTGT
>NZ_JBFUIU010000058.1:0-22405 GCF_056401695.1 Variovorax sp. P4_D9 | reverse complement strand
GGTCACGCAAAGATCACCCCCAAGGCTTGCCCACTTCGTGTGACCGCCCCCCCTCTCCGGGGGCAACCCCAGCGGGCCGGCAAAGCCGGTTCCGCGGGGTGGGCCGTTCCCGTTTCATGCGTCGCGGGTCACGCGATAGCGTGGTGGAAAACTGATATGAAGCTTCCGCAGGAGGCCGGCGTGATGCTTTCGTCGCCATCGCTCCGGGAAAACCCACCCTTCAAAGGCCGATCGCATCGGCGAAGAGGGCAGGGGCTTCGACTACATCCTGCACGGCCTGAACCCCGAGCGCATCCTGATCGCAGCCGAAGCCGTCGGCCCCGGCCGCGCGGCGCTGCGCATCGCGGCGCAGTACGCCAGCGAGCGCGTGGTGTTCGACCGGCCGATCGGCAGAACCAGGGCGTGGCCCATCCGTTGGCGCGCGCCTGGGCCAACCTCGAGGCGGCCGACCTGATGGTCTTCAAGGCGGCGGCGCTGCACGACGCCGGCGAGCCCTGCGGCATCGAGGCCAACACCACCAAATACCTGGCGGCCGAAGCCGCGCACGACGCCTGCCAGAACGCGATCCTCACGCTCGGCGGCATGGGCTACGCGAAGGAATACCATGTCGAGCGCCTGCTGCGCGAGAGCTACACCCGCGCATCGCGCCGGTCAGCCCGCAGATGATCCTCAACTTCATTGCCGAAAAGGCGCTGGGCCTGCCGAAGTCCTACTGAGCGCCGGGACGCTCCGGATGCGGAGAAAATGGCGTTTGCCCTTCCATCGACCACGAGCGCCTCATGAACCTACCTCCCAAAGTCAAGATCGTCGACGTCGGCCCGCGCGACGGCCTCCAGAACGAGAAGCAACCGGTGTCGGCCGAGATCAAGATCGGCCTCGTGCACCGCCTGCAGGACGCCGGCCTCAAGGAGATCGAGGTCACCAGCTTCGTCTCGCCCAAGTGGGTGCCGCAGATGGCCGACAACGCCGAGGTCATGCACGGCATCCGGCGCAAGCCTGGCGTGCGCTACTCGGTGCTGACGCCCAACATGAAGGGCTTCGAGGCCGCGATCGCGGCGCCGCGCGAAGAATGGCCCGACGAGATCGTGGTCTTCGGTGCCGCCAGCGAGGCCTTCAGCCAGCGCAACATCAACTGCTCGATCGCCGAGAGCATCGAGCGTTTCCGGCCGGTGGTGGCAGCGGCACGCGAACACGGCATCTACGTGCGCGCCGCGATGTCGTGCGCCGTCGGCTGCCCCTACGAAGGCGAGATCGCACCCTCGCGCGTCGACATGCTGGCCGGCCTCCTGAAGGAGATCGGCGTGCAGCACGTGGGCGTGGCCGACACCATCGGCGTCGGCACGCCGCTGAAGGTGCAGCGTGCCGTCGAGGCTACGCTCAAGCACTTCGGCGTTGACGACATCTCGGGCCATTACCACGACACCTACGGCCAAGCGCTGGGCAACACGCTGGCCAGCCTGGAGATGGGCGTCTGGCAGTACGACACTTCTTCCGCCGGCCTCGGCGGCTGCCCTTATGCCAAGGGCGCGACCGGCAACGTCGCGACCGAGGACGTGGTCTACATGCTGCACGGCATGGGCATCGAGACCGGCATCGACCTCGACAAGCTGATCGACGCCGGCGTCTACATCAGCGACGCGCTCGGCCGCGAGCCGAACTCGCGGGCCTCGAAGGCGATCCGCAACAAGAGGTGCGCCTAGGATGAAAAGCCCCCACGCTCATCGCTTCGCGTATCGCTGCCCCCCGAGGGGGTGCTCAGTGCCCTTCGGGCGGCCGGGCGGGCACTGACATGTGTGGTGCCGAGTTGACTTCACTGCCCGAGGGCGTGCAGCGCGTCGCCCGCCTGCTGCACGACAGGGGCCATCCCCACGCACCGCAGATGCTCGACGACGCCGCGCGCACTGCCCAGCAGGCGGCCGATGCGCTGGGCATCGAGGTGGCGCAGATCGCCAAGAGCATCGTCTTCCGGCGCAAGTCCGACGATGCGGCCGTGCTGGTCGTGACCTCGGGCGACAAGCGCGTGGACGAGAAGAAGGTCGAGGCCCTGGTCGGCAAGCTGGGCCGCGCCGATGCCGACTTCGTCAAGTCCCGCACCGGCTTCTCGATCGGCGGCGTCTCGCCCTTCGCGCATGCCACGGCGCCGGTGATCCTGATCGACCGCGAGTTGTTTCGCTTCGAGGAGATCTGGGCAGCGGCCGGGCATCCGCATGCGGTCGTGCGCCTGCACCCGCACGACCTCGAGGGCCTGACCGGTGCGCCGGTCGCGGACGTGGTGTGAGCATCGCCGCCACGCTGTCGACCCTGCCGGAACGCGCCGCGGCCGTGCGCGCCATGGCCCGCGACGTGCCGTCGCCCTGCATCTCGATCTGCCGCATGGACCCGGCCACGGGCTTCTGCGAAGGCTGCCTGCGCACCCTTGCCGAGATCGCCGCCTGGAGTCGCATGGACGACGCCGGCAAGCGCAGCGTCTGGCGCGCCATCGAACTGCGCGCCGAAGCCGGCTTCTGCCGCGCGGCCGGAGACGCGTCATGAAACACATCACCTTTCATCTCGACTTCATCTCGCCCTACGCCTACCTGGCCTTCGAGCAGCTGCCGCAGACGCTGGAAGGTTTGAGCTACAGCGTGGCCTACCGGCCGGTGCTGCTCGGCGCGCTGCTCAAGCACCACGGCCAGCTCGGCCCGGCCGAGATCCCGGCCAAGCGCAGCTGGACCTACCGCCACGTGCTGTGGCTCGGCCAGGCACACGGCATCCCGATCCGRATGCCCGCGACCCACCCCTACAACCCCTTGCCGCACCTGCGGCTGGCGCTGGCGACCAGCGCCAATGGCGACATCAATCGGCATGTGGCCGAGACTGTCTTCCGCGATGTCTGGTGCACGGGCGGCGAGCCCGGCGACGCAGCGCGCCTGGCGACGCTCGCGGCATCGCTGCGGCAGCAGCGGGAAGCCGGCGGCGAGGCGGTCAAGGCCCAGCTCAAGGCCAACACGGACGACGCCATCGCGCGGGGCGTGTTCGGGGTCCCGGCCTTCGAGGTCGACGGCCGCCTGTTCTGGGGTTTCGACGGCCTGGCGATGCTTCGTGCATACCTCGATGGCGAGCCCTGGTTCGATGGCCCTGACTGGGCCGGCGCCGACCAACGGCCATCGCTGCGCCGCAGCAATCCCTAGTTTTCCTGCGATCTGAAACGTAAGCTGCGGGTTACACCTTAAACCGTCAGCCGCCGTTCAGTTTCGCGACAGCCTCGGGTCAGTCGCCACTCCAAGAATGCGTCACGTCCCACGCCGTGGGCGCAATTTCAACAGGAGACGACATGGCAGCAGTACTAGATTCAGGGGGAGCGTCGCGCGTTCCCCGGCCCATGAGCCAGGAGGAGAAGAAGGTCATCTTCGCCTCGTCGCTCGGGACCGTGTTCGAGTGGTACGACTTCTACCTCTACGGCTCGCTCGCGCCTGTGATCGCGCGCCAGTTCTTCAGCGGCCTCGATGYCGGCGCGGCCTTCATCTTCGCGCTGCTGGCCTTCGCCGCCGGCTTCCTGGTGCGTCCCTTCGGCGCCATCGTGTTCGGCCGGCTCGGCGACATGATCGGCCGCAAGTACACCTTCCTGGTCACGATCCTGATCATGGGCCTGTCGACCTTCATCGTCGGCCTGCTGCCCAGCTACGCCACCATCGGCGTCGCGGCGCCCGTGATCCTGATCGCGCTGCGCATGCTGCAGGGCCTCGCGCTCGGCGGCGAGTACGGCGGCGCGGCCACCTACGTGGCCGAGCATTCGCCGCACGGCAAGCGCGGCGCCTACACCTCGTGGATCCAGACCACCGCCACTCTCGGCCTGTTCCTGAGCCTGCTGGTCATCCTCGGCGTGCGCGAGGGCGTGGGCGAGGCCGCCTTTGCCGAATGGGCCTGGCGCATTCCGTTCCTGGTCTCGATCCTGCTGCTCGGCATCTCGGTCTGGATCCGCTTGTCGCTGTCGGAATCGCCGGCCTTCCAGAAGATGAAGGCCGAGGGCAAGACCTCGAAGGCCCCGCTGTCCGAGTCCTTCGGCCAGTGGAAGAACCTGAAGATCGTGATCCTGGCACTGATCGGCCTGACCGCCGGCCAGGCCGTGGTCTGGTATTCGGGCCAGTTCTACGCCCTGTTCTTCCTGACGCAGCAGCTCAAGGTCGATGCGACCACCGCCAATCTGATGATCGCTGCCGCGCTGCTGATCGGCACGCCCTTCTTCGTCGTCTTTGGCACGCTGTCCGACAAGATCGGCCGCAAGCCGATCATCATGGCCGGCTGCCTGCTGGCGGTGGTGACCTACTTCCCGGTCTTCAAGATGCTAACCGAGAGCGCCAACCCCGACCTGGCCCGGGCCCAGGCCACGGCCGGCGTCGTCGTGACCGCCGATCCGCGCTCGTGCTCGTTCCAGGGCAACCCGGTGGCTCGCGAGATCGACTTCATCAGCTCCTGCGACATCGCCAAGCGCTACTTGGTGCAGAACTCGGTCAGCTACGAGCGCGCCGACGGCCCAGCCGGCTCGCCTGCCGTCGTCAAGATCGGCGAGGTGGCGATCACGGCGCCCCAGGGCAATGTGGTCAACCACAAGTTCGACGAGGCCTCGGCCAAGGAGATCGCCGCCTTCAAGAAGAGCGTCGCCGAGCAGCTAAAGACGGCGGGCTATCCGACCAAGGCCGACCCGGCCAAGATCAACAAGGTCATGACGGTGGTGCTGCTGTTCTGGCTGGTGCTGCTGGTCACCATGGTCTACGGCCCGATCGCCGCCATGCTGGTCGAGCTGTTCCCGACCCGCATCCGCTACACCTCGATGAGCCTGCCGTACCACATCGGCAACGGCTGGTTCGGCGGCCTGCTGCCGACCACCGCCTTCGCGATCGTGGCCAGCACCGGCAACATGTACAACGGCCTCTGGTACCCGATCGTCATCGCCGCGGTGACGCTGGTGGTCGGCACCATCTTCATCCGCGAGACCAAGGACGTCGACATCTACGCCAACGACTGACCGTTCGCAAGCGTGAGGGCTTCGGCCCTCGGTTCAACAAAGAGGCTTCCCGCCAACCCGGCGCGAGGCCTTTTTCTTGAACAGCTCAGGAGACTGAATCATGTGGAAGATCATCGTCGGCTTCGTCATCTTCGCGGCCATCGTGCTTTACGTGCTCACCAAGGCGGGCGGCAACGTCGACATGTCGGGCGAGAAGCATGGCGGCGACGCGACGCATGCACCGGCGCCGGCCGCTCCGGCGAAATAGTCCGAGCCTGTATCCGCATGTAAGCGAATCGTCCGCGCGGAAGTCCCTGCGCCACCGTGGAGCATCCGGTGCCGGCGCGACCGGCCACGCCGGTGTTCCTAGAATGTCTGCCCCACCCCCCAAGGCATTCATGACACAGGGCTCCATCCGGATTCGCGGTGCACGCCAGCACAACCTCCAGAACCTCGACCTCGACATCCGCACCGGCGAGATGACCGTGGTCACCGGGCCGAGCGGCTCGGGCAAGTCGAGCCTGGTGTTCGACACCCTCTACGCCGAAGGCCAGCGGCGCTATGTCGAGACCTTCTCGGCTTACGCGCGCCAGTTCCTCGACCGCATGGACAAGCCGGCGGTCGACAAGGTCGAGGGCGTGCCGCCCGCGATCGCCATCGACCAGACCAATCCGGTGCGCTCGTCGCGCTCGACCGTCGGCACGATGACGGAGCTCAACGACCATCTGAAGCTGCTGTTCGCGCGCGCGGCGCAGCTGTTCGATCGCGAGACCGCCTTGCCGGTGCGGCACGACTCGCCCGATTCGATCTACGCCGAACTGCTGGCACGTGCCGCCGCGGCCTGCGATCCGCGCGTGGTGTTGACCTTCCCGGTCGAGCTGCCGGCCAGCACTTCGACCGAGGAGGTGACGCAGTGGCTGTCTGCCAGCGGCTTCACGCGGGTGCAGGCCGAGCGCGAAGTGGCGACGCCGACCGGCCCGCGCAAGGTGCTCGACGTGGTGGCCGACCGCTTCCGCATGGCCAACGCCGAGCGGGCGCGCGTGGTCGAGGCGATCGAGGTGGCGCTGAAGCGCGGCAGCGGGCGGCTCACGGTCTATGCGATTGCGGCGGAAGAGGGCGCCGAGCCAGACGTGTGGAAGTTCTCGACCGGCTTGCATTGCCCCGAGAGCGACATCCGCTACGCCGACCCGATCCCGTCGATGTTCTCGTTCAACTCGGCGGTCGGTGCCTGCGAGACCTGCCGCGGCTTCGGTCGCGTGATCGGCGTCGACCTCGGCCTGGTGATCCCGAACGAGAAGCTCACCCTGCGCGCCGGCGCGATCAAGACCATCCAGACGCCGGCCTGGAAGGAAGCCCAGGACGACCTCATGCGCCACGCCGAGGCCGCCGGCATTCCGCGCGACACGCCGTGGAACAAGCTCACCGCCGAGCAGAAGCACTGGGTGATCGAGGGCTCGCCGAACTGGAAGGGCAAGTGGAATCAGCAGTGGTATGGCGTGCGCCGCTTCTTCGCCTACCTCGAGAGCAAGGCCTACAAGATGCACATCCGCGTGCTCTTGTCGAAGTACCGCAGCTACACGCCGTGCCCGGTCTGCGCGGGCGCCCGGCTCAAGCTCGAGAGCCTGCTGTGGCGGATCGGCAGCAAGGAGGATGCCGATGCGGTGCTGGCGCCATCGAAGCGCTTCATGCCGGTCGGYGTGAAATGGTCGCGCGCGCAACTCGAGGCCCTGCCGGGGCTGTGCCTGCACGACTTGATGCTGTTGCCGATCGAGCGGCTGCGCCGCCTCTTCGACGGCATCGAGAGCCACGGCAACAGCAGCACCGCGAGCGAAGGCGACGTGCAGGCGCTGAAGCTGCTGTTCGAAGAAATCACCACCCGCCTGCGCTATCTGCACGACGTCGGCATCGGCTACCTCACGCTCGATCGCCAGAGCCGCACACTGAGCGGCGGTGAGGTGCAGCRCATCAACCTCACGACCGCGCTCGGCACCTCGCTGGTCAACACGCTGTTCGTGCTCGACGAGCCCAGCATCGGCCTGCATCCGCGCGACATGAACCGCATCACCGAGGCGATGCTGCGGCTGCGCGACGCCGGCAACACGCTGGTGGTGGTCGAGCATGACCCGGCCGTGATGCTGGCCGCCGACCGCGTGATCGACATGGGCCCGGGTCCGGGCGTGCGCGGCGGGCAGATCGTGTTCGACGGCAGCACCGATGCATTGCGCGATGCCGAGACGCTGACCGGCCAGTATCTGGGCGGGCGCAAGCAGATCGGCATGGGCTTTCGCCGCATGGTCAGCGACAACACGCCGCGCCTGATCCTCGAGGGCGTGCGCGAACACAACCTGCAGGACATCTCGGTCGAGCTGCCGCTGTCGCGCCTGGTCTGCATCACCGGCGTCAGCGGCTCCGGCAAGTCGACCCTGGTGCAGGACGTACTGGCGCCGGCGCTGATGCGCCACTTCGGCAAGGCGACCGAAGGCGCGGGTGCGCACGACCGCCTGCTCGGCGCCGATCACCTGAGCGATGTCGTCTTCGTCGACCAGTCGCCGATCGGCAAGACCGCGCGTTCCAATCCCGCCAGCTACGTCGGCGCCTGGGACGCGATCCGCGAGATCTTCGCCACCGCGGCGCTGTCGCGGCAGCGCGGCTATACCGCATCGAAGTTCAGCTTCAACAGCGGCGACGGCCGCTGCCCGACCTGCGGCGGCTCGGGCTTCGAGCATGTCGAGATGCAGTTCCTGTCGGACGTCTACCTGCGCTGCCCCGACTGCGACGGCAAGCGCTACCGGCCCGAGATCCTCGAGGTGGCGATCGAGCGCGCGGAGCGCAACCTCAACGTCGCCGACGTGCTCGACCTCACGGTGGCCGAGGCTGCCGCCGCCTTCGCTGCAGACCGCGAAGTACTGCGCGTGCTGCAGCCGATCGTCGACGTCGGCCTCGACTACGTGAAGCTGGGCCAGCCGGTGCCAACGCTCTCCGGCGGCGAGGCGCAACGGCTCAAGCTGGCGGGCTTCCTGGCAGAGGCCGCCAAGAACGGCAGCGCCAGCAAGCAACCGCTGGCGCGCAAGGGCACGCTGTTCCTGTTCGACGAGCCGACCACCGGGCTGCATTTCGACGACATCGCACGCCTGATGCGGGCGCTGCGCAAGCTGCTCGACGCCGGCCACTCGCTGGTCGTGATCGAGCACAACCTCGACGTCATCCGCGCCAGCGACTGGATCATCGACCTCGGGCCCGAAGGCGGCGAGGGCGGCGGCCAGGTGGTCGCGGTCGGCACGCCCGAGCAGGTGCGCGAGAACGCGGCCTCGCTGACCGGCGCGGCGCTGGCCGACTACGAACTCGCGGTCGGACCGGGTGCCTACAAGGTCGCGGAACGCGCCGCGCGAAGCTACGCCGCGCGGGTGCAACCGGCGCAGGGCCGCGACGCGATCCAGATCGTCAACGCGCGCGAGCACAACCTCAAGAACCTGTCGGTCGATATCCCGCGCGGCAAGTTCAGCGTGGTCACCGGCGTCAGCGGTTCGGGCAAGTCGACCCTGGCGTTCGACATCCTCTTCAACGAAGGGCAGCGGCGCTATCTCGAATCGCTCAACGCCTACGCGCGCAGCATCGTGCAACCCGCGGGGCGGCCCGAGGTCGATGCGGTCTATGGCATTCCGCCGACCGTCGCGATCGAGCAGCGGCTGTCGCGCGGCGGCCGCAAGAGCACGGTCGGCACGACCACCGAGGTCTGGCATTTCCTGCGCCTGCTGTTCGTCAAGCTCGGCATCCAGCATTGCATCCACGATGGCGCGGCGGTACAGCCGCAGACGCCCGACAGCATCGCGGCGCAGCTGCTGAAGAACTTCAAGGGCCGGCACATCGGCCTGCTGGCGCCGCTGGTGAGCAACCGCAAGGGCGTCTACACCGAGCTGGCCGACTGGGCGAGGCCGCGCGGCTTCACGCACCTGCGGGTCGACGGCGAGTTCCTGCCGACCACCAACTTCCCGCGCATCGACCGCTTTAAGGAGCACAACATCGAGCTGCCGGTGGCCAGCCTCGACGTGCTGCCCGCGAAGGAGACCGAGCTGCGCCAGGCGCTGACCCGCGCGCTCGAGCACGGCAAGGGCGTGGTCCATGTGCTGAGCGATCTCACGGGCCTGCGCGCCGCGATGATGGCCGGCGCGCCGACCGCCGGCATCGGTCGGGCGCATGTGTTTTCGACCCTGCGCGCTTGCCCGGTCTGCAGCACCAGCTATGCCGAGCTCGACCCGCGCCTGTTCTCCTACAACAGCAAACACGGCTGGTGCCCCGACTGCGTCGGCACCGGCGTCAAGCTGACCAAGGAGCAGCGCAAGGTCTACGACGACTCGGTGATGGCCGACGACCAGAAGGGGCGCGAGCAGACCTTCGCCGAACCCGAGGCCGAGGACGTGGGCGACGTGGTGTGCCCGACCTGCGAGGGCAGGCGGCTCAATGCGACGGCGCGCGCGGTACTGTTCGGCGAAGGCGGCGGCATCGGCATCACCGAGCTGGCGCGCATGAGCGTGACCGACATCCGCATCTGGTTCGAGAACGTCGTGCTCAGCGGCCGCCAGGCCGAGATCGCGCGCGATCTGGTGCCCGAGATCAAGAGCCGGCTCGAGTTCCTCGAGGAGGTCGGGCTCGGCTATCTCACGCTCGATCGCGGCGCACCCACCTTGAGCGGCGGCGAAGCGCAGCGGATCCGGCTCGCGGCCCAGCTCGGCAGCAATCTGCAGGGCGTCTGCTACGTGCTCGACGAGCCGACCATCGGTCTGCATGCGCGCGACAACCAGATCCTGCTCGACGCCCTGCACAAGCTCGGCGACAAGGGCAACACGCTGGTCGTCGTGGAGCACGACGAGGACACGATCCGCCGCGCCGACCACATCATCGACATCGGCCCGAGCGCGGGCAAGCGCGGCGGCCGGCTGGTGGCCGAAGGCAGCGTCGCGGACATCGAGGGCGCCGGGGATTCGCAGACCGGCCGCTATCTGCGCGATGCGATCAAGCATCCGCTGCAGCCCCGGCGCAACGTGCCGGCGCCCGAGCCCGGCGCACCCGACTGGCTCAGCGTACGCGGCGCCGATCTGCACAACCTGAAGGATGTCGCGGTCTCGCTGCCGCTGCACCGGCTGGTGGCGGTCACTGGTGTCAGCGGCTCGGGCAAGTCGACCCTGGCGCGCGACGTGCTGCTGGCCAACGTGTACGCGGTGGTGGTGCAGCGCATGACCAAGGCCGGCCGCGATGCCGATGCCGCGGGCAAGCATCCGAAGTGGGTGGGTTGCAGCGCGGTTGAGGGCTACGAGACCATCGACCGCGTGCTCGAGGTCGACCAGACGCCGATCGGCAAGACGCCGCGCAGCTGCCCGGCGACCTACATCGGCTTCTGGGACACGATCCGCAAGCTGTTCGCCGACACGCTCGAAGCCAAGGCGCGCGGCTACGGCCCGGCGCGCTTCAGCTTCAACACCGGCGAAGGCCGCTGCCCGGGCTGCGACGGCGCCGGTGTGCGCACCATCGAGATGAGCTTCCTGCCGGACGTGAAGGTGGCGTGCGAGGTYTGCCATGGCGCGCGCTTCAACCCCGAGACGCTGGCTGTCAGCTGGCGCGGCAAGAGCATCGGCGACGTGCTGCAGATGGAGGTCGACGAGGCGGTCGAGTTCTTTGCCTCGATGCCGAACATCAGCCATCCGCTGCAACTGCTGAAGGACGTCGGGCTCGGCTACCTGACGCTGGGCCAGCCGTCGCCGACGCTGTCGGGCGGCGAGGCGCAGCGCATCAAGCTCGTGACCGAGCTCAGCAAGGTGCGCGACGACGTCACGCGGCGCGGCAACAAGGCGCCGCACACGCTGTACGTGCTCGACGAGCCGACCGTCGGCTTGCACATGGCCGACGTCGAGAAGCTGATCCACGTGCTGCACCGGCTTGTCAACGGCGGCCACAGCGTGGTGGTGATCGAGCACGATCTCGACGTCATCGCCGAAGCCGACTGGCTGATCGACCTCGGGCCAGAAGGCGGCAATGGCGGTGGACGTGTTGTGGCTGCCGCGCCGCCTGAGGAGGTGGTGAAGCTGGGGACGCACACGGGCGTGGCGCTGGCACCGGTGCTTGCGCGTTCGCTGGGTCGGCATGAGGTGGTGATGTTGCCGTTGCGAGAGGCGGAGCCGGAGCCGAAGCGGCGCGAAGCGTGATCGCGCCGGCTTGTCCGTTGGTCGGGGCGCCCGGCATGCCGGGCTCCGTGGGCGTGCAACGGGCGTGTGCGCTTCCAAGGATAAAGCCTGCGAACAGGCGATGCGCATGCGGCGAGGTGTTCACGGCATACCGCTCGCCGTCGCCCCACACCACACACCCCGCGCTCGGCGTTACCCTAGCGCCATGCTCACGATCTACAACGACCGCCACGCCCTGCATCACGGCAAGGTGGAAATGTTCCGCGGCGAACTCGTGCCCTGCTTCGAGGTCCCGGCGCGTGCCGACTATGTGCTGCAAGAACTGAAGCAGCGCAGGCTCGGCGCGATCGAAGCACCTGACGCCTTCGACGACGCCGCGATCACGCGCGTCCATGCGCCGCGCTATCTCGACTTCCTCTCGAAGGCATGGGACGAATGGGTCGCGCTCGACCCGGCCAATGCCACACGCGACGCGCTGCCCTCGTACTGGCCGATCCGTACCTTCCGCTCCGACGTGCTGCCCGCGAGCTTTCCCGCCCGAATGGGCCTGTTCTCGTACGACGCCGGCACGCCGCTCACTGCCGGTACCTGGACCGCGGCACGCGCAGGCGCCTGCTGCGCCTTGACCGCCGCGGCACGCGTGCTGCAGGGCGAGCGCGCCGCTTTCGCGCTCACGCGGCCGCCGGGTCATCACGCGGGCACCGACTTCTTCGGCGGCTACTGCTTCCTCAACAACGCGGCGATCGCCGCACAGAGCCTGCGCGATGCCGGCGTCGACCGCGTCGCGGTGCTCGACATCGACTATCACCACGGCAACGGCACGCAGGCCATCTTCTACGAGCGTGCCGACGTGCAGTTCACCAGCCTGCATGGCGATCCGCACACCGAGTACCCGTACTACCTCGGGTATGCCGACGAGCGCGGCGCGGGCGAGGGCCTGGGCTTCAATCACAACCTGCCGCTGGCGCGCGGCAGCGGCTTCCCGGTCTGGCGCGAAGCGCTGGCGACCGCGCTGCGGGGCATCGCGGACTTCAAGCCCGGCGCACTGGTGGTCTCGCTCGGACTCGACACCTTCGCGGGCGACCCGATCGCCGGCTTCACGCTCGCCACGCCCGACTACCTGCGGATCGGCGCGGACATCGCGCGCGCCGGCCTGCCGACCGTCTTCGTCTTCGAGGGCGGCTACGCGGTGGCCGAGGTCGGCGTCAACGCGGTCAACGTGCTCGAAGGCTTCATGCAGCGGGCCGGCTGAACGAGCGCGCTGACGCAGCGGCGACTTCGACCGGGGAGATACCCGCTTGCCCCGCGAATGTCCCTGCGGCCCAATGCGGCCATTCGAATCCGTTCCGGAGTGCCTCCCATGTTTCGTCGTTCCCTCCTGTGTGCCGCGCTGCTCGGCGTCGCCGCCACCGCGGTCTACGCGCAAACCTTCCCGACCCGGCCGATCAAGCTGATCGTCGCCTTCCCGGCCGGCGGCCCGACCGACATCACGATGCGCCAGCTGGCCGACAACGCCTCGAAGATCCTCGGCCAGCCGATCGTGGTCGACAACAAGCCGGGCGCCGGCGGCACGCTGCCCGCGCAAGCGCTGCAGACCGCGCCGGCCGACGGCTACACCATCGGCCAGATCCCGCTCGGCGTATTCCGGCTGCCCTACACGACCAAGATCAACTGGGACCCGGTCAAGGACATCAGCTACGTGATCAACGTCACCGGCTACGCCTTCGGCATCGCGGTGCCGGCCGACAGCCCGTTCAAGACCTGGAACGATTTCGTCGCCTATGCCAAGGCCAATCCGGGCAAGCTGACCTACGGCTCGACCGGCAATCTCACCAGCCCGCACCTGACCACCGAACTGGTGGCGCAGCAGCTCGGCATCCAGTTGCAGCACGTGCCCTACAAGGGCAGTGCCGACCTGGCGCAGGCGGTGCTCGGCAACCACCTGATGGCGATCGCCGATTCGACCGGCTTCGCGCCGCTGGTCGAATCCGGCAAGCTGCGGGTGCTCAACACCTGGGGCGAGAAGCGGCTGGCCAAGTTCCCGGATGCGCCGACGCTGAAGGAGCTGGGCATCAACATCGTGCAGAACTCGCCCTTCGGCATCGGCGCGCCCAAGGGCACGCCGCCCGAGGTCGTGAAGAAGCTGCACGACGCATTCAAGCAGGCGATGGAAGAGCCCAGCTATGTGGCCGCGCTGGGCCGCTACGACATGCTGCCGATCTACATGAGCTCGGCCGACTACGCGAAGTTCGCGCAGACCACCTTCACGCGCGAGAAGGCGCTGATCGAAAAGCTCGGACTGGGCAAGCCGCAGTGAGCGGGCGGGCTACCCGAGCTCGAAGCTCGTGAGCCCGTAGACCCGCTGCAACTCGCAGGCCGGCGCAGCGCCGGCGTACATGCGCGCGGTCTCGAACACGCTGCGCATTCCCGCGGCCTGCGCCATGGCCACTGCCTCGGCGTTCGGCAGCGGGACGTCGAGGTAGACCGCGTCGCCTGCGGGCACCGCCGCGCACAAGGCCGCGAAGAGGGCGTGTGCGACCCGTGGGTCGTCCGCGACCAGCGGCGCGATCTTGTGGCCCTCGCGGCAGCGCCGGACCAAACCCCAGCCCACGAGCCGTCCGCCGTCCAGAAAGGCCAGGCCGGTCGCGTCGGGAACGCGGATCCAGGCGCGCAGGAAGGCTTCGCGCGCTGCCGGGAACACGCGGCGGTCGTCGGCCTGCAGCAGGGCGTCGTCGACACTGGCCAGCGGGACCACCTGCGGCGGGATGCCGCTGCCGCCGCGGGCCACACCGGCGAAGCGGGCGTTGTTCCAGGCCAGTTCGAAGCCGCTGCGGCGGTAGTTGTCCTGCTGTGCGGGTACGCCATCGAGGCCGACCACCTGGCCGGCGAGCCGCGCCATGCCCGCGCGCCAGAGGCGGATGCCGAAGCCCTGGCCGCGCCAGGCCGGCGCCACGATGTAGAGGCCGATGAAGCCGAAGCGCCCCGCGTACGACACCGCGCTGATGCAGCCCACCGCCTCCCCTCGATGCTCGGCGACCAGGAACCCGCCGGGGTCCGCGGCGTGGAAGCAGGCGGCGTCGTGCAGGCCGGGGTTCCAGCCTTCGCGGGCGGCCATCTCGGTCACCAGCGGCATCTCGTCGAGGTCGAGCGGGCGAATCTTCGGGTCCATGCGCGGCATTCTGGCCGATGCGCGCGTCGGCTTCCTGTCCAATAGCGCCCCATGGACACCTCGCAAGACACGCAACGCCGGCTGACCGACCTCGAGATCAAGGCGAGCTTCACCGAAGACCTGCTTGACCAGCTGAACCTGACCATCTACCGCCAGCAGGAGCAGATCGACAGCCTGCTGCGCCAGGTCGCGCAACTGCGCCAGCAAAACCCCGATCCGGGCGCAGGAGGCGCGCGCAACCTGCGTGACGAATTGCCGCCGCACTACTGAAGACCTATTTCACGCTGCCGCCATTCATGCGATCCTCGTCGCCGTACGTCCTGATACAAAATTGCACAAAGTACTGAAGGAGTGGGAATGCGACATCCAGAGCGTCACCGAAGGCGGGCGGCGAGCTTGGCGGCGGCTGCCGCGTTGGGGCTATGGGCGGGTGGCGTAGGCGCCCAGGCGTCCGATGCGCCGCCGGCCTCCGCAGCCGCCCCAGCGGCCGACGGCACGGCCCTGGTGGTCCACCCCTGGGTGGTGCCGCCGCCCAACTGGTCGCCCGAGGCCTACTTCACCAACCTCAAGGACGGCAGCACGCTCGAGGCCCCGTTCGTGGCGCGATTCGGTCTCTCGATGCGCGGCATCGTGCCGGCCGGCCGGTCCGCGGGCACGGCGGGGCACCACCACCTGCTGATCGATCAGCCGCTGCCGCTCGATTTCACCAAGCCGCTGCCTTTCACCGAGCACTACATCCACTTCGGCAAGGGCCAGATGGAAACCGTGGTCGATCTGCCGCCGGGCACCTACACGATGCGTCTGGTGCTGGCCGACCAGGGCCACATCCCCTATTTCGTCTACAGCAAGCCGCTCAAGTTCACGGTCAGCAAGCAGATCAAGGGCGTCACGCCGGCCAGCCTGTTCGGGGCGCCGCGGATCGAATTGCTGAGCCCCGCGGACCGCAGCACGGTGCAACTGCCGTTGCGCGTGCAGTTTCACGCCAGCGGCCTGAACATCTCGAACGCCGCGCCCAAGGTGCCGGACACCGGCCACTTCCGCCTGGTGCTGGAGCGCCAGGGCCAGAAGCCCGAGATGATTGAACTCGACGGCGGCCAGACCGAGCTGTGGCTCAATCCGCCCAAGGGCAGCTACAACGCGCGGCTCGAACTGATGAGCAACACCGCGGCCGGCAACGTGGTCGCCCGCGCCAGGCCGGTCGCCTTCACCGTGCCCTGAGCACCGCGGCCGCCACCTCGGCGAAGCCCGCGCCGCGCTCCTGCGCGGTGACGTAGCGCGGCAGGTGTGACAGGGCGGCCTCGAAGCGGCGCACGTTGGCGACACCGATGCTGTGCGTGAAATGCTCGAACATCAGCGCGTCATTGGTCGAGTCGCCGACGTAGGCCCAGCGCTGCATCTCGTCGTCGAGCCGGCGACCCCACAGTTCGCGCACGATCCAGCGCGCGCCTTCGAGCTTGTTGTACTCGCCGTACCAGCCGTTGACGTGGATGCTGCTGACGGTGGCATGCATGCCCTCGCTGCGCATCAGCGCGACCACGGCGGCGATCTGCGCGTCATCGAGTTGCGTGAATTCGCTGTGGTCGATCGCGATGTCGCACTCGCGGCCCGCCGAGTCGGTGGCACGCCGGGCGCCGGGAATCTCGCGCTCGATGCGCTCCAGCACGGCCTGCATGCGGGCGAAGTTGCGTGCGCGCGTGGGCGCGTCCTGCTGGTAGCGCTTCTCGATCGCGCCACCGGGCAAGGGCAGCAGCGCGACGGCGCCGTTCTCGGCCACGATGGCGTCCACCGGCCAGGCGCTGGCGAAGGGCTCGCTCCAGCCCACCGGGCGCCCCGTGATCGCGACGCGATGCAAGCCAGCGGCTCGAAGGTCGGCGAGACCCGCGAGCGCATCGGCGCTGATCGCGCCCTCGGTCGTCAGCGTGTCGTCGATGTCGGTGAAGACGCCGACCAGCGCGCGCCGCGCCGCCAGCGGCCACTCGCGGAGCCCCTGCATCAGGACGCCGTCTGCAGCGACAGCCCCGCATGCTCGCGCAGCGGATGGAAGTGGATCTTCGGGAAGCGCTCCTGCGCCAGCCGCACGTCGTAGGGCGAGGTGCAGAGGTAGGCCAGCGTGTTGGCGGCGTCGAGCGCCATTCGCTGCGGATAGGCATCGACGAAGGCACGCAATTCGGCCGGCGTGTCGGCCGTGATCCAGCGGGCACCGGTGTACTGGCAGCCCTCGAGCCGGATGTCGGCGTCGTACTCGGTCTTGAGCCGGTGCTGCACCACTTCGAACTGCAACTGCCCGACTGCGCCGAGCAGCATCGGGCCGCCGACCTCGGGCCGGAAGACCTGGATCGCGCCCTCTTCGCCGAGCTGGGCCAGGCCCTGCTGCAGCTGCTTAGTGCGCAGCGGGTTCTTCAGGATCACGGTCATGAAGAGCTCGGGCGCGAAGAAGGGCAGGCCGGTGAACTGCAGCGAGGCGCCATCGGTGATGGTGTCGCCCAACTGCACGCCGCCGTGGGTCGTGAAGCCCACGATGTCGCCCGCATAGGCTTCCTCGACCGCCTCGCGCCGCTGGCTCATGAAGGTCACGACGCTGGTCGGCCGCAGCTCTTTCGCGGTTCGCTGCACGCGCAGCTTCATGCCCGGCATGTAGCGCCCCGACGCCATGCGCACGAAGGCGATGCGGTCGCGGTGGTTGGCATCMATGTTGGCCTGCACCTTGAACACCACGCCGGCGAAGTCCTTGTCCTCGGGCTGGATCTCGCGCACCACCGGCTGCCGGTTGACCATCGTGGTGCTGGTGCGCGGCTGCGGCGGCGGCGCCAGGTCGACCAGCGCGTCGAGCACTTCCATCACGCCGAAGTTGTTGACGCCGGAGCCGAAGAACACCGGCGTCTGCTGGCCGGACAGGAACGCCTCGCGGTCCCAGCTCGGCGAGGCGCCGGTGGCCAGTTCCATGCTTTCCACCGCGTGGTCGAACTCGCGTCCGAAGCGCTTCTGGAGTGCCTCGCGGTCGGTCAGCGGCAGGGTCTCGAAGTCCTGCGGCAGCTTTTCCTGGCCTGACTCGAACACGGTCATGGCCTGGGTGCGCAGGTTGATGATGCCGCCGAAGGTCTTGCCCTGGCCGACCGGCCAGGTCATCGGCACGCAGGGCATGCCGAGCTCGCGCTCGATCTCGTCGAGCAACTCGAGCGGCTCGCGGACCTCGCGGTCCATCTTGTTGACGAAGGTGATGATCGGCGTGTCGCGCTGGCGGCAGACCTCGATCAGCCGGCGCGTCTGCGCCTCGACGCCGTTGGCGGCGTCGATCACCATCAGCGCCGAGTCGACCGCGGTCAGCACGCGGTAGGTGTCCTCGGAGAAGTCCTTGTGGCCGGGCGTGTCGAGCAGGTTGATGACGTGGTCGCGGTAGACCATCTGCATCACCGACGAGGCGACCGAGATGCCGCGCTGCTTCTCGATCTCCATCCAGTCGGACGTGGCGTGGCGCGAGGCCTTGCGCGCCTTCACCGAACCAGCGATCTGGATCGCGCCCGAGAACAGCAGCAGCTTCTCGGTCAGCGTCGTCTTGCCGGCGTCGGGGTGGGAAATGATCGCGAAAGTGCGGCGGCGTTTGGTTTCGGAGGCGAAGTTCATGGTGAACGCGGTGCGCGCTCACGGGCGCGGGTTGCTGGAGGCAAAGCCCACGATTTTACCGTTCAGGTGTTCACATCGGGGGCGTGAAGCCTTTGCGGCCCACCAGCATGCTCGAGGCGGTCGGCTTGCCGTCCTTGACCTGTGCGGTCACCGTGACCTTCGCGCCTTGGACCACCAGCGCCGCCTGGTCATCCTGGRCTGGCTTGAAGGTGACGATCGGCGTGCCGCGCGGGACGATGACGGTCTTCTCGCCGTCCCCGTACTTGAGCACCAGCTTCTTGCCGCCCGGGACCGTCGCCGGCGCCGCCGCGAGCGCGGAGACGGTTGCATTGGTCATCGTCCCGTTGGGCATGTAGTCCCAGGGACGGAAGCCTTCGCCGGTGCCGCGCATGGCTTCCGGAAACACGAGCACTTCGACCGCGCGCTGGGTGCCGTCGGGCTGCGGCAGCGAACCGGCGCCGACGAAGCTGTTGGGCTTGATGGCGGCCATGTCGAGCGGAAGCACTTCGAGCACGCGCATGCTGGCGGGCCGCACCAGGGTGACGATCTCGCCGCTGCGGTCCTTGACCGTCAGCGAATTCGCGTCGACGTGCGCGATGACGCCGCGCACGCGCACGGTGGGCTCCGCGGCCGGGGCCTGCGCCGGAGCGGGCAAGGAGAGCGTGGCCGACGCGGCCATCGCGAACGAAGTGGCAAGGATCTTGGCTTTGGACATAAGGATAGGCCGGATGGGCCGGGGCATTGCGGTGGGATCGGCAGTCTAGGCCGAATCGAAAGGCGCTGCTGGCAGGCTGCCGGCGCCAGGCGCTAAAATGCCCCATTCCGAGGAGCGTTGCAGCGCCGACAGGCGTGAGGCTCGGACCATCATCGCAACCACGCTCACCCGCTGTTCTCGCGGTGAGTCCCTTCCCCCGAACGCAGTGGCCACTGTCAAACCTGCTTTGGAGCCAACAATGAGCGCTGTTCTCAAACCGTCCCCCGTCTCGACCGCCGACCAGGCGATCGCCGACCTGTCCCTGGCCGCCTGGGGCCGCAAGGAAATCCGCATTGCGGAAACCGAGATGCCCGGCCTGATGGCCATCCGCGAGGAATTCGCCAAGAGCCAGCCGCTCAAGGGCGCGCGCATCACCGGCTCGCTGCACATGACGATCCAGACCGCGGTGCTGATCGAGACGCTGCAGGCCCTCGGCGCCACCGTGCGCTGGGCCTCGTGCAACATCTTCTCGACCCAGGACCACGCCGCCGCCGCCATTGCCGCCGCCGGCACGCCGGTGTTCGCGATCAAGGGTGAGTCGCTGACCGACTACTGGGACTACACCCACGCCATCTTCGACTTCGGCCCCAAGGGCTCGAAGGGCGAGGGCCCGAACATGATCCTCGACGACGGCGGTGACGCCACGCTGCTGATGCACCTGGGCCAGCGCGCCGAGAAGGACCAGGGCGTGCTCGCCAATCCGACTAGCGAGGAAGAGCGCATCCTCTACGCCGCGATCAAAGCCAAGCTGGCGGTCGATGCCACCTGGTACAGCCGCAAGTCGGCCGAGATCATCGGCGTGACCGAAGAGACCACCACCGGCGTGCACCGCCTGAACGAGATGTCGGCCAAGGGCACGCTGCTGTTCCGCGCGATCAACGTCAACGACTCGGTCACCAAGAGCAAGTTCGACAACCTCTATGGCTGCCGCGAGTCGCTGGTCGACGGCATCAAGCGTGCCACCGACGTGATGATCGCCGGAAAGGTCGCCTGCGTGGCCGGCTACGGCGACGTCGGCAAGGGCTCGGCCMAGGCCCTGCGCGCCCTCAGCGCCCAGGTCTGGGTGACCGAGATCGACCCGATCAACGCCCTGCAGGCCGCGATGGAAGGCTACAAGGTCGTGACCATGGAATACGCCGCCGACAAGGCCGACATCTTCGTCACCACCACCGGCAACCGCGACGTGATCCGCCACGAGCACATGGCCGCCATGAAGGACCAGGCGATCGTCTGCAACATCGGCCACTTCGACAACGAGATCGACGTCGCCTCGATCGAGAAGTACGAGTGGGAAGAGATCAAGCCGCAGGTCGACCACATCACCTTCCCGGACGGCAAGAAGATCATCCTGCTGGCCAAGGGCCGCCTCGTGAATCTCGGCTGCGGCACGGGCCACCCGAGCTTCGTGATGTCGTCGTCGTTCGCGAACCAGACCATCGCCCAGATCGAGCTCTTCACCAAGCTCGATGCCTACCAGGCCGGCAAGGTCTACGTGCTGCCCAAGCACCTCGACGAGAAGGTCGCGCGCCTGCACCTGAAGAAGGTCGGCGCCATGCTGACCGCGCTGACCGACACGCAGGCGGCCTATATCGGCGTCGACAAGAACGGCCCTTACAAGCCGGACACCTACCGCTATTGAAGAGCGCTTTGCGCGCCGATCAATTGCTCGTCGAACGCGGCTTGGCCGCGTCCCGCTCGCAGGCCGTGCGGTTGATCGCGGGCGGCCTGCGCTGGCGCGACGGCGCCGACTGGCGCGTCGTCGGCAAGAACCGCGACGAGATCCCCGAGGACGCCGAACTCGAACTGCTCGATGCCGCCGAGGCGCGCTACGTCTCGCGCGGCGGACTCAAGCTGGCGGGCGCGCTGGCCGTCACCGGCATCGATCCGCGCGGCCGGCGCTGCCTGGACGTCGGCCAGTCGACCGGCGGCTTCACCGACTGCCTGCTGCAGCACGGCGCCGAGCACGTGGTGGGCGTCGACGTCGGCCATGGCCAGCTGCATACGCGGGTGCGGGAAGATGCGCGCGTGACCGCGGTCGAGGGCGTCAACGCCCGCATGCTCGACGCCGCGGCTTGGAGCGCCGAGTCGCCCGAGGACGCGGACTTCGGCCTGATCGTCGGCGACCTGTCCTTCATCTCGCTGACGCTGGTGCTGCCCGCGCTGGTGCCGCTGCTGCAGCCGCGGGGCGACCTGCTGATGCTGGTCAAGCCGCAGTTCGAGCTGCAGCCGGGGCAGGTCGGCAAGGGCGGCATCGTGCGCGACCCGGCGCTGTTMGCGGTGGTCGAGCAGCGCTTGCGCGATGCTTGCGCGGCATTGCAGCTGCGCATCGTGCATTGGCTCGACAGTCCGATCGCCGGCGGCGACGGCAATCGCGAGTTTTTCATTCATGCCGTCCGGGCGGACGGTGAACCAGGAGCCGGCCGTGCGCCTACCGCTCAGCTTTGAATTCTTTCCGACCAAGACGCCCGAAGGCGCCGTCAAGCTGCGCGCCGTGCGCCAGCAGCTCTACGCACAGGAGCCTGAGTTCTGTTCCGTGACCTATGGTGCCGGCGGCTCGACGCACGAAGGCACCTTCGGCGCGGTGCGCGAGATCCTGTCCGAAGGGGTGGCCGCGGCCTGCCATTTTTCCTGCATCGGCGCCACCAAGGCCACCGTCCGCGCGCAACTGGCCGAGCTCAAGGCGATGGGCGTCAATCGCCTGGTCGCCCTGCGCGGCGACCTGCCGAGCGGCTACGGCCTGGGCGGCGAGTTCCACTATGCGAGCGATCTCGTGGCCTTCATCCGCGAGGAGACCGGCCGCGACTTCCACATCGAGGTCGCCTGCTACCCCGAGGTGCATCCGCAGGCCCGCTCCCCCGAAGCCGACCTGCAGGCCTTCGCGGCCAAGGTGCGGGCCGGCGCCGACTCGGCGATCACGCAGTACTTCTTCAGCCCTGAGGCCTACTGGCGCTTCGTCGACGATGCCCGCGCGCTGGGGCTCGACACGCCGATCGTGCCGGGCATCATGCCGATCACGAGCTCAACGCAGCTGATGCGTTTCTCGGATGCCTGCGGGGCGGAGATCCCGCGATGGATCCGCCTGCGGCTGCAGAGCTTCGGCGACGACACGGCCTCGATCAAGGCCTTCGGCCTCGACGTCGTCGCGGCCCTCTGCGATCGGCTGTGCGCGGCCGGCGCACCGGCGCTGCATTTCTACACGATGAACCAGTCGGTGGCCACGCTCGGCGTGCTGCAGCGGCTGGGTTGGGCTGCATGACATTGCGCGGCGGCCTCGCGGCGTTGCTCGCGGCCGGAGTGCTCGCGGCCTGCTCGGTGCAGCCGCCCTCGCCGGGCGGAGCGGCCGGCGATGTCCCGCAAGGGCGTTTGCGCCCTCTGGCGAAGCAGCCGGCCCTGCCGCCCGGTGCGCCGCCGCGCTCCGCGGTGCCTTCGGTGCGCTACGACCTCGCGGTGTCGGGCACTGGCGAGCGGATGCCGGACGACGGACTCCCCGGCGACGAAGGTCGCGATGTCTTCGAGCGCGGCGGCGCCTCCTGGTACGGCATCCAGTTCCATCAGCGCAAGACCGCGAGCGGCGAGCGCTTCGACATGACGGCCCTCACGGCGGCCCACAAGACGCTGCCCTTCAACACCCGCGTCTGCGTTCGCAGCCTGGTCAACGGCCGTGAGGTGCTGGTGCGAATCAACGACCGCGGGCCCTATTC
>NZ_JBFUIU010000057.1:0-31291 GCF_056401695.1 Variovorax sp. P4_D9 | reverse complement strand
CCCTTGGCCCGTTCGTTCGCGCGCGAGGAGCGCCGCGCAGATCACGCCGAAGGCGTACAGGCCCGTCGCGCGATCCGACAGGTTGAGCGGGGCGTAGCGCGGCACGTCCGATCCCGCTCGCAGGCTGGCCTCCGGAATCGCGACGGCCGCCTGGATCAGGTCGTCGAAGGCGCGCGAGGCCGCATAGCGGCCGCGCTGGCTGAAGCCGAAGGTGCCGACATAGACGATGCGCGGGTTTACCTGCCGCACCGCTTCGTAGTCCAGCCCGAGGCGCTTCATCGCCTGCGGCCGCACGTTGTAGACCAGCGCGTCGGCCGTCTGCGCGAGCTTCAGTGCCGCTTCCTTGCCTTCAGGGCGCTTCAAGTCGAGCACGATGCTGCGCTTGTTGCGGTTCAGGTTGAGGAACAGCGGGCCGGCGCCCGCGCGCCCGCCGGGACCGGTGGCGCGCAGCATGTCGCCCCCGGGAGGCTCCACCTTGATCACATCGGCACCGAGGTCCGCCAGCATCTGGGTCGCCGAAGGACCCATGACGACTTCGGTGATGTCGATGATGCGCAGGCCTGCGAGAGGCCCGGCTTGGTTCGAGTCGTCTTTCATGCGGCCCGTGCTCCTCTTTGCGGTCAGGAACCGTTCACGTCCGCGCCCTTGCCGCGGATGTAGCCGATCGGGCCGATCCCCTGCGCCGTCGCCATGGTTTCGGTCAGATGCTGAACCAGGACTGCGTCAGTGAGCGAGTGGAACGTGCCATCGTCGTTGAAGCTGACCTGCGCGCCTTCGAGCCAGGCGATGACCACCGTGTCCTCGGTGTTGTCCTCCGGGCAGTAGAAGGTGTGGACCGAGCCGACCGGCTCGTACAGGTACGAGCCTGCCGTCTGCGGCTGATCGGGGTACTCGCGGTAACACCAGCGGCCCGAGAGCGTGTACACGTGCGCCGCGCCCGTGTGGTAGTGCAGCGGCAGAGCGCAACCGGGGGCACAAACGGCCATGAAAACCCACTCTCCGCGCTCCGCGTCCAGGCGCAGCGGCTTGATGTGGATGCCGGGGACACCGAGGATGTCCTTGAGCAGCGGGATGTCGTTTGAATTGACGGTGAGCAGCCGGTCCTGCGGCATGGCAGGCAGCGGCAGCGGGGCGCCGGTGAAGGTGGTCAGTTGGGTGGGCAGTCGTGCGGTCATGGGAGTTCCTTTCGTCAGACCGGGTTGGGGGAGGAAGATGGGACGCGTCCCTTGATCAGAAATCCGGACGCACGCTGGCCGGTCGGGCAGCGCAGGTCCGCGGAGGCGCCTTGTGGGAGAAACAGGAAGTCGCCCGGCGCGAGCTGGAAGTCCTGCCCGGCCGCGCTTGCGTGGAGTTGTCCTTGTTCGAGAAAGAGCACCTGCTCGGCGTCGGGCCTGGCGGCGCACTCGAGCGCATCTCCGTCGCGCATGCGCACCGCGCCGATCTCGACCCAGCGCGCGCCGGTCTTCTCGGCGTCGATGAGCGGGACCAGCCCTGGAGCGTCCGTGTCTGCGGCGTTGATCACGCGGACGTCACCGCATGCAGGCAAAGCCGCTTCCGGCACGGTGATCGTCTGCGCCGGGTTCTCGCCGTACGGCGGCGCGTACACGACGAGGAGCCGACCCGGCTGGTCGCTGGTCACCCGAAATGAATGGAACACGCCAGCCGGCGCATAGCTCCAGCTTCCGGGACCAAGCGCATCGACCCGGCCCTGCGCCTGCGACTCGCCGGTGCCTTCGATCATGTAGGCGCATTGCTCCAGGTACGGATGGGCGTGCGGCTTCGCGCCGTGCGACTTGACGATCGTGCCAATCAGCACTTCGAGCGCCGTCGCGCCGACCGTCTCGGGTCCGATCACGCGCACGTTGGAGGTGCCGGTGTGGTTGGCCGGCGAATAGGCGGCCAGGTCGGCCGCCCTCACCACGATGGGGTTGATTTGCTTCATTCTGGTTGAATTCCTGCAGTCTTGACGGCGGCGGCCCACTTGGCCATTTCGGATGCGACGAATGCGCGCAGCTCCTCGGGTGTCGATCCGCGGCTGCGACCGCCGGTCCTGGAAAACTCCTGGCGCACCACGGGGTCGGCCATGGCCGCGCGCAGCAGTTCGCTCAGTTTCGCGACCGTGTCCTTCGGCGTCTTCGCGGGAACGAAGACCGCGGACCACACCGTCATCTCGAAGTCCTTCAAGCCGGCTTCTTTCAAGGTGGGAACGTCGCGCAGCAGCAGTTCGCGATCGGCGCTCGAGGTGGCCAGCGCGCGCAGCTTGCCGCTCATCACGAGCGGCAGCGCCGGGCCGATGTCGCAGAACATGAAGTCGATCTGCCCACCCATGAGGTCGGTCAGGGCCTGTGGCGTCCCCTTGTAGGGCACGCCAAGCAGGTCGGCGCCCGTGGCCGTCTTGAGCAGTTCGCTCGCAATGCGGCTTGAGGAGTTGCCATAGGCGAAGCTCATCGGCTTGCCACCGGCTCGGAAGTGCGCGAGGAGCCCGCGGATGTCGCGGTGAGGACTCTCAGCCGGCACCAGGAGCAGCAGCCCGATGCTGCCGAGCGTGCTGACCGGCTCGAAGTCCTTCACGGGGTCGTAGGGCAGCTTCTTGAACATCGYCGGGTTGGCGGCGTGGGTGGTGTTCGTGGTCAGGAGCAGGGTGTGCCCGTCCGGCTCGGCAGCCGCCGCCGCCTGCGCCGCGATAAACCCGGAAGCGCCCGGTCGGTTGTCGACGATGACGGCCTGCCCGGTCTTGGCGGTGAGCCATTGGCCGAGCACGCGGGCCCCCGCGTCTGTGCCGCTGCCGGCCGGGAATGGCACGATGATTCTGACTGGCTTGGCCGGGTAAGGCGCGTCAGCCGCCATCACCTGCAGGGGGAGCAGGACGGCCGCCAGCATGACGATCGATTTCCACATGGTGTGTCTCCAGGCCTAAATGTCTAATGTTAGAAGTTTAGACATTACGCTACGGGCTCTAGCTCAGGATTTACCCTAGTGCTCAGAACCGAGGGGACTTCAGGCGGGGTTGCGGCCGCCGAGCGGGCGCCGCGCCGGCTCGGTGATGCCCGGCACCGCCTTCAAGGCGGACGCGGGCACGTCAATCTCTGAGACGAAACGGTCGCCGCGATACCACGTCATGCCTGCATACAGTACCGCCCCCTTGGCATCGAGGAGGCGCCGCGACATCTTCGCCACGGGCGAGGCGAACGGGATCTTCAGCATGTCGCACACCGGATAGTCCCCCGGCATTACGGTCATGCGCTGCCGCGCACGCTTGCAGCGGGGGCCGAGCTCGTCGAGCACCGCAGCGAGCAGCTTGCGCTTGCGGGCGACATCCCTGGGCAGGGCATCGTAGACGGCCGCCGGCACGTAGATCTCGGCATAGCAGAACGGCTCGCCGGAATAGGTGTGCAGTTTGCGCACGCAGACGTTGTCCCGGGCCGGCCGGTCCTCAGCCCCGAGCAACTCGGGCGGCACCTGCACACCGCGGCGAATCTCGAGGATTTGGAAGGCCAGCGCTTCCGGTTCGGCGAACGGATCGTTGATGGCCAGCTCGATGTCGCAAGTGGCATTCGGCAGTGCTGCGACGTGGGTGCCGACGCCGCGCTTGCTGCGGATCAGTCCCTCCCGCGCCAGCAACTCGTAGGCCTGCCGCACGCTGACGACAGCAACCCCCAGGTCCGCCGCGAGCTGCGTGATTGGCGGAAGTTGCGAACCGAGCGCGTACTCGGCTTTTGAGATTCGGTGCCGCAGAAGTGACGCCAGCCGCTGGTACTGCGCGACGCCGCGCTCAGTGCCCAGTTCTTGCGCCGGGGTTCCGCTGGTTCGATCGTGTGTCATTCCAAATGCCTAACTTTGCAATTATGCATCGGCATGCGGCCGCGATACGCCCCAAGCGTCCCTTGTGGAGGAAGCGACACTATGCGAACCATTGGCGCCCCTGTCCTGGCCCGGGCTAAGCTAGCTCGCCGTGACCGGTTTGCCTGCGGATGCTTCGCGTCGGACCACGCGTACAGTAGTCCAGGGCCAGAGCAGCCCACGCTCCAGGGGTTCCGGCACCGGCAACTCCATTGTTGCGATGCGAACGGCTTCCTTCACTTCGACGCCCAGGGCTCGCAGGGCGCTGGCGACCGACTGCTGCGCGAAATTCTTCGGCGAGCGCATGGGCAGCATCGCGTGCACGCTCGCCAGGACCGACATGGAAACGATGTTCGTTTCCAGGCGCGTGGACATGTCGACGAAGCAGCGTTGACGCATGCCTTGTTCGAGATCGCGCTTGACGAAGTCGAGCGGCACGCGGCCGCCGCGCATCTCCGGCTACCCCAGCCGGACCAGGAATGCGGCCATTTCGCGGTTCGTCATCGCAAGACGGATGGTCAGGCTCCTGCCCGTCGAGGCCCGGTGCGCCGAATCGTCGAAGCGCCATAACAGGTTCCACCATGCGGATGATGTCGTTCACCACCTCCAGGGCCAACGCGTCGAAGAACGTGTCGAGTGCGTCGAAGTACTTGTAGAAGGTTCCCCGGGAGACCTCGGCCGCCTGGATGACGTCGTCGATGGAGGTCGCCGCCGGCCCGTTCTTGGCGACGAGCTGAATGGCGCTTTCGAACAGGCGCCTGCGCATCCTCTCGCGCCGTTCCGCGGCAACCCGGGTCCGGTGGTCTTCTTTCTGCATAGGCGGATTCTGCCTTGAGGCGGGCGCGGAGGGACCAGCCTGGGTCAGCTGGGTTCCTGCCGGAATATGTAGCGTGCGAGCCGTTGGCCAAGCGCCTCCCCGTTGTCGGCCGCGGACCACCGCACAACGATGCCGCGTGCCGCGTCACGTACGACCTCGCATGCGCGCAGACTCACGCCTGCCGCCCGTGCTTCCTCATTCACCACCGCCGCGATCTCGCGATCGACCAGCGCCGGCTTGAAAATCTTGCCGACCGGCGTGGTCGGAAGCGCCGGCAGGATCTGTACCTGGGTCGGCCATGCGGCGCGTTCCGCGATCGTGCGTTCCGCCCAAACCATGAGTTCCTCCGGCAAGGCCGATGCGCCGGGGCGCAGTTGCACGTAAACCACGGGAACCTCTCCGGCATGGGCGTCGGGACGCCCGATCGCCGCCGCCAGGGCGACAGCGGGATGTTCGTGCATCGGTTCCTCGATCAACTTGGGATCGATGTAGTGGCCGCTCCGGATGATCAGTTCCTTGCTGCGGCCGGTCAGCCAGAAGTACCCCTCACGATCCAAGCGCCCCGTATCGCCGGTGTTCAACCGGCGGCGGGCCGCATAGCCACGCTCGGCCGGGATGTCGATCCATAGGCCCTCGTTGTGGGCGGCGTTCAGATAGCCGAGGAACAGGTTGGGACCGGAGATTACAAGCGTGCCCACTTCGTCGACCGCTGCCTCGCGGACGTAACGCCCTGCCGCGTCCAGCACCAGTACCTTGACTTCCTGCCATGGCACGCGGATCCCGATCGCGCCGGCCTTGGTTGCGCCCCCCGGCGGGTTGATCGTGGAGACGCAGCCCCCCTCGGTGAGACCGTATCCCTCCAGGATCTTCACACCCGTCTCGTCCTGGAAGCGCTTGATCAGTTCGAAGGGCATAGGGGCGGCGCCGCAGAGGCCGAACTGCAGCGACGATAGATCGTGCTCGTGCGGCGGAACCTCCATCAGGGCCGAATAAACGGTGGGGGCACCCGAGAAGCAACACAAGCGGAAGTACTCTGCGATGCTCCAGAACAGCGGGATCAATCCCGGTGCGCGGAAGCCCGAAGGAGTCCCGAGCACCACGTGGCGACCCAAGGCCCATGGCATCAATCCAGTGCCGATCTGCGCATTCACGTGGAAGAGCGGCAGGCCGCAGAACAGCGGGCCCGAAAGCCCACTGTCGCCGAACATGGCGGCGAGCTGCATCGCGTTCGCGGCTTCGGTGCGGTGCGTCCGGACGGCGATCCTGGGCAGTCCGGTCGTTCCGCCCGTGCAGAAGTAGGAAGCCACGTCGTCCAAGCACGGCGGCTCGAATTCCAGGCTTTTGCCCGCGACCTTGCGCAGCTCATCATGGAGGTTGAGGACCAGCAGTCGCTCGAGCTGTCCCTGCTGGGCGCCTCCCGCGGGGGAGTGTGGCGGCGCCGCCGCGCGCGAGTAGCGCCGCGGGGAGACCGTCAGAACCGCCTCCAGCCCGGGCACCTGCTGCGCGACCGCGGACACTTTCTCCCACAGGTCGGTCCCGGGGGTGGGCTCCAGCGTCACCACGGTTAACGTCAACTGCACTCTCGTCCAACCAGTCGCGGGGTTGGGCCGAGATTCGGCATCCGTTCCATCCACGTAGGGGGCAGCGCTTTCCTGTATTGAAGGCGCGATACGTTGCTGGTGTCGACACGCTGATCCTTCAGGATGATGGCGAGCGCCTCAGCTTCGCCATCGCTCGCGAATGGACCGACCTCGCCGTGCCCAATCCATGCCAGCGAGTTGACGGCTCCACGGCTCGGCTTGACCTGGGCTCGCTGTGCGATCTGGTCGCGCTGCTTGAGATTCTGGCAGCCCGCTCGTGCGGAGGGCTTGTCAAATGAGCTTTCATGAACTAATCTCGGACCAGTTATATGTGTGGTCCGTCAAGAATGACAGAGCCGACCTCTTCAGCCCTCAAGCGACGCCGCAAGCAACTGCTGCGCAAGATGCCGCCGCTGGACGCCGTGCTGCGGGGCTCCTTGATCGAACGCTACAAGCGCTGCGGCAATCCAAACTGCAAGTGTGCAGAGGGTCCCGGACACGGACCCAAGTACTACCTCTCGGTGAGTTACCCAGGCAGGTCGCCTCAGATGGACTACGTCCTCCAGGCCGAGCACGCGCAGGTGTGCGCGCACTTGGCCAACTACGCCCAAGTGCGCGAGATCTTGGAGGAGATCTCCGAGATCAACCACGAACTGCTGCGTCGGCGAGAGCCACTCTGAGGTGCAACGGTGGACCAGGCATCACCCCTGTCGCCCACCGTCCTCATCGATCTCTCAGTTGGCGCGGCTGTGTTGGCCAACATGCTCAGCGCCATGATCGAGGCCGACCCGACGCTCATGTCCAGTGTGGAGGCCTGCGATGAACACGACCATCACTCAAGCTCACCTGAGCAAACCGGCGTACATCTACGTGCGGCAGTCGACACCGGGTCAGGTGCGTCACAACCAGGAGAGCACCGAGCGCCAATATGCGCTGCAGGACAAGGCACGGGCCATGGGGTGGCCGCAGGGGTCGATCCGCGTGCTGGATCGGGACCTGGGCCGGTCGGGGGCACAGATGGCCGGTCGCGAGGACTTCAAGACGTTGGTGGCGGACGTCTCGATGAGCCAGGTCGGAGCGGTGTTTGCCCTGGAGGTGTCGCGCCTGGCACGTTCGAGCCTCGACTGGCATCGACTCCTGGAACTGTGTGCCCTGACGCACACCCTGGTGATCGATACCGATGGCTGCTACGACCCAGCGGACTTCAACGACGGACTGGTGCTCGGCATCAAGGGCACGATGGCCCAGGCCGARCTGCATTTCTTGCGCGGGCGCCTCCTGGGCGGCAAGCTGAACAAGGCGCAGAAGGGTGAGTTGCGGTTCCCCTTGCCGGTGGGCTTTTGCTATGACGACCACGACCGCATCGTCATGGATCCGGACGACGAAGTGCGGGGAGCCGTGCAACTGGCGTTTCGCATGTTCCGGGAAACGGGCAGTGCCTACGCCGTTGTCCAACGATTTGCTCGGGACGGCCTGCGCTTCCCGAAGCGCGCCAATGGCGGTGTGTGGGCTACCAAGCTCGTTTGGGGTCGRCTCAGCCAGAGTCGTATCCTGACCCTGCTGAGAAACCCGACGTACGCCGGCAGCTACGTTTTTGGCCGACGCCAGTACGCCAGAAGCATCACCCCCGAGGGCGAGGTGCGCAAGAATGTGCGGGCGGTCCCAATGCCGGAGTGGCGTGTCCACTTGCGTGAACACCACGAGGGCTACATCACCGAGGAGGAGTTCGATCAGAACCAGCGGCGCCTGGCGACTAACCGCAACAACGCGGAAGGCACCGTGCTCAGCGGTCCGGCACGCGAAGGCCTTGCGTTGCTCCAGGGAATGCTGTTGTGCGGCACCTGCGGGCGRGCGGTCATAGTGCGCTATCAAGGCAACGGCGGCATCTATCCCACCTACCAATGCACTTGGAGGCGMCGCGAAGGACTGGCCACGAAGAACTGCTTCAGTGTGCGCACCGAGTTGCTCGACGACGCCATCTGCGCAGAGGTATTCAAAGCCCTGAAGCCAGCCGAACTCGAGTTGGCCTTGGCAGCCTTGAACGACCTTGAGCAGCGCAACCAAGCCGTCATGCGTCAGTGGCACATGCGCATCGAGCGCGCGGAGTATGACTGCGCATTGGCCAAGCGCCGCTATGAAGAAGTCGACCCGTCCAATCGCCTGGTCGCCGCAAGCCTTGAGCGTCGCTGGAACGAAGCCATGATGCACATCGACGAAGTCAAGTCCGAAGCCGCAAATTTCCAGGCCCAGAAGGCCCACGTCGTRACGCCCGAGCAGAAGACAAAGGTGCTGGCTCTGGCTCGTGATCTGCCGCGCGTCTGGCGCGCTGCGACGACCCAGTCGAAGGATCGCAAGCGGATGCTGCGACTTCTCATCCGCGACATCACGGTCGAGAAACTCGCAGATGCGAGACAGGTCGTTCTGCACGTTCGCTGGCAAGGGGGTGCCTGCACCGACACCACGGTTCAACAGGAGCAGCAACTCCGTGATCGCATACGCACCTCAGGTCACTTGAAGAACCATCGCGAGACGCTGCCTGACGCCTAACATCCCAACTCTCAATTGTGAGGAGTGCTTTATGAAGCCACCATCACAATGCCGATCCGTCGCATGCGCTTGCCGGCGACGGCAAAGCGCTGATTGAACCACTGGCTCAACTGGCTGGCCGGCTGGAAGCGGAGCCAACTCCACGCGAGTTCGACCATCAGCCATCGACTGCGTTTGTTGCCGGCCTTGCTGATGCCCTGCTCAACGTCGCTGGTGCCACTGGCGTAGGGCGTCGGCGCCAGGCCCAGACACCCGGCAAGTTCACGCCGGTTGTGGAACCGCCGCCAGCCAAACAGTTCCTTGACCAGGGTCCATGCACTTCCCGTGCCGATACCTGCCAGCCGCGCGAGCAGTGCGATCGTGGGTTGCGCACCGCTGCGGACCTGATGCTGCTGCAGTGTCTCAAGCGCCCTGATCTGCCTGGCAACCAGCAACAGGCGTTCGAACTCGCGCTCAATCTCGGCGCGCAAACCTGGCAACAGCCGCGCGGCGTGCTGAGTCCACCAGCCCACCCACGCGCGCCCACCGATGCGCTCGACCCGCAGGTTGTGCAGCACCAGCAGCGAACGGATCCGGTTGCTGTGCGCGGTGCGTTCCTGGCGCAGGCGCCCAAGTTCCCGGTGCATGCGCCGCTCATCTTCCTGCTCCGGGCTGGGGATCCGCGCAACGGCCCACACCCGCCGTTCACCAGCGTGGTAACGCATCAGCATCGACAGCAGCTTGTCGCTGTCGAGCCGGTCCGTCTTCGCGCGGCGCGCGCGCCGGTTGACTTCGATACTRGCCGAGTCCACTACGAGGTTGGCGATCCCTTGCTCGGTCAGCCAGTGGTGCAGCCAGAAGCCGTCACGGCCAGCCTCGTAGCAACTGCGYACCGRSSCTTGCCCGGCCAGGCCGCAACGTGCCTTGGCCCTCGTGATCGCTGTGAGCACAGATGCCGTATCCCCCGCCGCGACCGCGCATCGGCTCGGCGCGCGCACGCCGTCACCCAGCGACAGCTTCCAGCTCTTGTCGCCCAATTCGAAGGCCATATACAGCCGGCCGATGATCGTCGTATCCTGCCCCTGAAGGGCTGTGTCAGGCGCTTTCATTTGCATGCTCCTTTCGAAAAACGAGTCTTCGAATCCTCGTTCTACTCCAGGGGGCTTACCTCCGCGGCCCTTCCATAGTATCTAGGACCTCGGACCTGGGCCCGCCAATGAAAAAGCCCCCGAAGGGGCTTGTTCAGAGCGGKCGGTTCAGGCCGCGGTCTTGGGCGCCGCCTTCTTGTGGGCGACCTTGTGCGAGGTCTTGTGGGTCGAGTGCTTCGTCGACTTGGCCTTGGACTTGGTGGCGGCCGGCGCTGCGGGCGCTGCACCATCGGCAGGTGTGGCGGCGAAGGAGGCGCCTGCGGCAAGGGCGAAGGCGGCGGCAGTGAGGGCGATCAGAGTGCGTTTCATGGAGCGTCGAAGTTGGAGTGAGATATTGGGACGATCGGCCAGCCCTGAAATCAGGACTGGCTGAAGCTACAACGCTCCGGTCATGCGCCGGATGACAGCCGAAGTTGTAACGGTGCTGTCCGGGCTCCGAATTCCGCACTTTCACTCCCGATCGGCCCGATCCTCCTCGCGCCAGCGTTTGAGCCGCCGGTAGAGGGTGCCGCGCGACACCCGCAACTGACGCGCCGCGTGCGAGATGTTGCCGTGGTGAGCCGCCAGCGTTTCCTCGATCAGCTTGCGGCTGCGGCCTTGCAGCGTGCCGTCGCCGGCGTCCTGCCCGGAGGCTTGTGAGACTTCGACCGCTTGCTGCGGGGCCCGCGTCTCGGCGGCGGGCGTCGGCGCCGTCGCGGGCACGCTCACGGCGTGGCGGAAATCAACGCCGTCGTGTGCTTGTCCGCGGGCCTGCAGCCAGACGCCGAGCCCGCTCGCGAGCCGCACGGGTTGCGCGGCTTCGCGCCGGCCCAGGCGCAGCAGCCCATCGACGTCGAGGCCGAACAGCATTTCCACGGCGCAGGAGCCGGCTTCGGGCAGGCCGCCGATCAGCCGCGCGCCGGCGCTGTTGAGCCAGGCCACGGTGCCGTCCTCGGCGATGCCCGCCAGCGCCACCAGCGGTGTGCCGAGCAGCGTCGGGCTGGCCTGGAAGCGAAGCACCAGGCGGTCGCGCGACTGCGCCAGCAGCAGACGGTTCTCGATCGTGGTGGCATACAGCGCGACCATCGAGGCCGCATCGAAGCCGAAGCGGCGCGATTCGACCGACAGGTCGAGCACGCCGGCCAGCTGGCCGTGCACGTCGCGGATCGGCGCCGCCGCGCACTGCATGGCGCGCAGGCATTCGAAATAGTGCTCGGCGCCGTCGACCGTGCAGGCCTGGCCGGTGCGCGCCACGATGCCGGGCGCGGTGGTGCCGACCACGCCCTCGGCGACGTTGACGCCCAGCCGCGCGGTCCGGTGCAGGATTGGCTGCTGGGCTGCGGCCGGATGGTGCGTGACGTGGACGATCACGCCCTGCGCGTCGGTCAGCAGCACGCGGCAGTCGGTGCCGGCCAGCGAACTCTCCATGTCCACCAGTTCGCCGCGAGCGGCCTGGAGCAGGTCACGGTTGCGTGCCAGCGTGGCATGCAGGCGGCTTGGCGTCACGGCGTTGAAGGACACGGCGCGGCGGGTGTCGGCATGGGTGCGCGCGCAGCGCATCCAGGACTGGATCACGGCCTCGCCGACCAGCCCGGAAGGGCGCACTCCCTCCTCGAAGAATTGGGTCCGGGCCAGCGCCACGCGTTCGGCGGGCGTGGTGGCGAACAGCTGTCGGGGGCCGCTGGCCGCGGTGCGCGTCGAAAGGGCCACGGGCACCTCCAGGGCAAAAAAGAGGCTCGAATTTGTTCCGCTATGGAACAGTCCGGGTCTAGGGAAATCCCGAGGATGATCAAAGTGCCGGCTGGGCCGATCCTTCGTTCACAACGACAGGAGACGACACGATGATCAAGACTCACGCCGCGCTGGTGCTCGGCGCACTGCTGTGCCTGGGCGCCGCGAGCGCCGTGGCGCAATCGGCGAAGGGCTCGCCCGAGCACATCAAGGCCGCCACGCAGAAGGTCGACGGCGCATTCATCCGGGCCAACGCCGCCAAGACGCCCGACTGGCCCAGCTATGGCCTGGACTACGCCGAGACCCGCTTCAGCAAGCTCGACCAGGTCAACACCGGCAACGTGAAGGACCTGGGCCTGGTCTGGTCCTACGACCTGCAGTCGACGCGCGGCGTCGAGGCCACGCCCCTGGTGGTCGACGGCATTATGTACGTCACGGCCTCCTGGAGCGTGGTGCACGCGATCGATGCGCGCACCGGGAAGAACATCTGGACCTACGATCCCAAGGTCGACCGCGCGAAGGGCTTCAAGGGGTGCTGCGACGTGGTCAACCGCGGCGTGGCGCTGTACCAGGGCAAGGTCTACGTGGGGGCCTTCGACGGCCGGTTGATCGCGCTCGACGCCGCCACCGGCCAGGTGATGTGGGAGAAGGACACCATCATCGACCACAACCGCGCCTACACCATCACCGGCGCGCCGCGCGTCTTCAAGGGCAAGGTGATCATCGGCAATGGCGGCGCCGAATACGGCGTGCGCGGCTACGTGACGGCCTACGACGCCGCCTCGGGCGAGCAGAAGTGGCGCTGGTTCGTGGTGCCGGGCGATCCCTCGAAGCCCTTCGAGGACGCTTCCATGGCCAAGGCGGCCAAGACCTGGGACCCGAGCAACAAGTACTGGGAATCGGGCGGCGGCGGCACCGCCTGGGATTCGCTCACCTTCGACCCCGAGTTGAACTTGATGTACGTGGGCACCGGCAATGGCTCGCCATGGGCCCGCAGCCAGCGCAGCCCGAAGGGCGGCGACAACCTCTACCTGGCATCGATCGTGGCCCTCGATCCCGACACCGGGGCGTACAAGTGGCACTACCAGGAGACGCCGGGGGACAACTGGGACTACACCTCGACCCAGCCGATGATCCTGGCCGACGTCAAGATCGGCGGCAAGCCGCGCAAGGTGATCCTGCATGCACCCAAGAACGGCTTCTTCTTCGTCATCGACCGCACCAACGGCAAGTTCATCTCGGCCAAGAACTTCGTCGACGTGAACTGGGCCACCGGCTACGACAAGAACGGGCGCCCGATCGAGGTCGCCTCGGCGCGCGATGGCACCAAGCCCAATGACAGCATCCCGGGCCCGTTCGGTGCCCACAACTGGCATCCGATGTCCTACAGCCCGCAGACCGGGCTGGCCTACCTGCCGGCCCAGCACGTGCCGCTCAACCTGATGGACGACAAGGACTGGAAGTTCAACGAGAACGCACCGGGCCGGCCGCATGCGGCACTGGGCTGGAACACCGCCAAGTTCGCCAACGCCGAGCCACCGACCAGCAAGCCGATGGGCCGCCTGGTCGCCTGGGACCCGATCGCGCAGAAGGAGGCCTGGGGCGTCGACTACGTGTCGCCGTGGAATGGCGGCACCCTGACAACCGCGGGCAACCTGGTGTTCCAGGGCACGGCCGACGGTCGGTTGGTGGCCTACAACGCCAAGTCCGGCGAGAAGCTCTGGGAGACACCGACCGGCACCGGCGTGGTCGCCGCACCGGCCACCTTCATGGTCGACGGCAAGCAGTACGTGTCGGTGGCGGTCGGCTGGGGCGGCGTCTACGGGCTGGCCCAGCGCGCCACGGAGCGGCAGGGGCCTGGCACGGTCTACACCTTCGCGGTCGGCGGCAACGCGCCCAAGCCGGAGTTCGTCCAGTACCGCATGGACAAGCTGCTGCAGGGCGTCAAGTACGACCCGGCCAAGGTGGAGGCCGGGACCTACCTGTACGTGAGCAACTGCGTGTTCTGCCACGGCGTGCCCGGCGTCGACCGCGGCGGCAACATCCCGAACCTCGGCTACATGAACGCGTCCTTCATCGAGAACCTCGACAAGTTCGTCTTCAAGGGCTCGGCGATGGAGCGCGGCATGCCGGACTTCAGCGACAAGCTGACGCCGGAAGACGTCGAGAAGATCAAGGCCTTCATCCAGGGAACGGCCGACGCCGTCCGGCCGAAGTAGCTGCAAATGAAGAAAGCCGCCGGGCTTTCGCGCCGGCGGCTTTCTTTTCAGGCCCGGGAATCAGTCGGCATAGACGCCGGCGGCCTTGATGATCGGGCTCCACTTGGCGATCTCCGCCGCCACGAACTTCTTGTGGCCATCGGGTTCGATGCGGCCGTCGGTCGCCACCACGGCGCCCAGGCCTTCCTGCTTCTTGATGAACTCGGGGTCCTTGAGCGCGACCTTGAGCGCGTCGTTGAGCTTCTTGGTGATGGCCGGCGGCGTGCCCTTGGGGGCGTAGAGGCCGTGCCAGATCGTCACCTCGAAGCCCTTGAGGCCCTCTTCCTGCAGCGTCGGCAGGTCCTTCAGCAGCGGCGTCGCCAGGCGCTTCGAAGTGGTCACGGCATAGGCCTTGACCTTCTTGGCCTCGATCTGCGGCGAGGTGTTGGTGGTCTGGTCGCACAAGAGGTCGATCTGGCCGCCGATCAGGTCGGTGATGGCGGGGGCTGTGCCCTTGTACGGCACCGGCGTCATCTCGGTCTTGGTCGCGGTCTGGAACAGCAGGCCGCACAGGTGCGAGGCCGAGCCGACGCCAGCGTTGCCAAGGTTGATCTTGCCCTTGTTGGCGGTGATCCAGGCGCTGAGTTCCTTGTAGTTGCTGGCCGCCATCTGCGGCTTGGCGATCAGCGTCATCGGGACGTCGTTGACAATCCCCAGGTACTCGAAGCCGGTCTCGACCTTGAAGGGCACGTTGCGCACCAGGGTGGGGATGGTTGACATGCCGATGTGGTTCAGCAGCAGGGTGTAGCCATCCGGGTTGGCACGCGCCACCTTGGCGGCACCGATCGAGCTGCCGGCTCCGGGCACGTTGTCGATCACGATGCTGCCGCCGCCCAGCGGCTTGCGCAGGGCCTCGGCGAGGTCGCGCGCGACGCGGTCGGTCGGTCCGCCCGCGGCGAACGGCACCACGATGCTGATGGGCTTGCCGCCCGGGAAATCCTGGGCCTGTGCGCCCATCGCGACGGCGGCGAGCGCGGCGATTGCGAGCAGTTTGTTCATGCTGTCTCCGAATTGCAAAGGCCGCGATCTTATAGTCTGACTGGAGCCTGACCAACGCTGATTTCCCCCAAATCCTTGATGTCGACCAAGGAATGTGAGCGATCGCACGGTTTTCGATTGCGCGCGTGTCGACCGACACCATCGCGAGTATCGTGCCTGCCTGTATTCGAGCGATGGAGTGCAAGCCATGCTGAAACTGAAGGATCCGAGCCTGCTGCGCCAGCAGGTTTTCATTGCGGGCGAATGGGTCAACGCCGACGACCGCCAGATCATCCCCGTCAGCAACCCTGCCGACGGCAAGGAAATCGGCAGCGTACCGGCCTGCGGCACCGCCGAGACCGTGCGCGCCATCGCAGCCGCCGAAGTCGCCCAGCGCCCCTGGGCCAGGCGGCCGGCCAAGGAGCGCTCGGCCATCCTGCGCAAGCTCAACGACCTGATGCTGGCCAACCAGGACGACCTGGCGCTGATCATGACCACCGAGCAGGGTAAGCCGTTGGCGGAGAGCAAGGGCGAGATCGCCTACGCGGCCTCGTTCATCGAGTGGTTCGCCGAGGAGGCACGCCGCGTCTACGGCGACACCATTCCGGCGCCCCAGGCCGACCGCCGCATCCTGGCGCTCAAGCAGCCGGTCGGCGTCACGGCCGCAATCACGCCCTGGAACTTCCCGACCGCCATGCTGACCCGCAAGGCCGGCCCGGCGCTGGCGGCCGGCTGCGCGATGGTGGTCAAGCCGGCGACCCAGACGCCCTTTTCGGCACTGGCCTTCGCCGAGCTGGCCGACCGCGCCGGCGTGCCCAAGGGGCTGCTCTCGGTTCTGACCGGCTCGGCCTCGAAGATCGGCGGCGAAATGACGCGCAGCCCGATCGTGCGAAAGCTGAGCTTCACCGGCTCGACCGAGGTCGGCCRCATGCTGATGAAGCAATCGGCCGACACGATCAAGAAGCTGTCGCTCGAGCTCGGCGGCAATGCGCCGTTCATCGTTTTCGACGATGCCGACATCGATGCCGCGGTCGAGGGCGCGATGGTGTCGAAATACCGCAATACCGGCCAGACCTGCGTCTGCGCCAACCGCATCTACGTGCAGCGCGGCGTGCTGGCAGCCTTCACGCAAAAGCTGGTCGCGAAAGTGAACGCGCTCAAGGTCGGCGACGGCACCGAGCCGGGCGTCACGCAGGGCCCGCTGATCGACGACAAGGCGGTGGCCAAGATCGAGGAGCATGTGGCCGACGCGGTCGCCAAGGGCGCACAGGTGCTCGCCGGCGGCAAGCGCCACGCACTGGGCGGCCGCTTCTACCTGCCGACCGTGATCGGCGGCGCCAGCGCCGACATGCTGGTGGCGCATGAGGAGACCTTCGGCCCGCTGGCGCCGATCTTCGCCTTCGACACCGAGGAGGAGGCGATCGCGCAGGCCAACGCCACCGAATTCGGCCTGGCCTCTTACTTCTACAGCCGCGACATCGGCCGCATCATGCGCGTCGCCGAGGCGCTCGAATGCGGCATCGTCGGCGTCAACACCGGCCTGATCTCGACCGCCGAGGCGCCCTTCGGCGGGGTCAAGCAGTCGGGCCTGGGCCGCGAGGGCTCGAAATACGGGCTCGACGACTTTCTCGAGATCAAGTACCTTTGCCTGGCGGGGCTCGACAGGTAGAGAGATGACTGAAGGCATCGCGCTCGAACACGCCGGCGAGTTGCTGCGCACGGCCCGGCGGATCGTGGTCTTTTCGGGCGCCGGGCTGTCCAGGGCCTCCGGCATCCCGACCTACCGGGATGCCGACGGCCTTTGGATGAACCCGCAAGCGCTGCGCTATTCGCACGCGGAAGACCTGGCGCGGGACCCGGCGGGCTTCACCCGCTTCTGGGCCGAGCGCCTGCGGGTGGTCGAGGCGGCGCGGCCCAACCCCGGCCATCTGGCGCTGGCGCAGTTGCAGCGGCTGCGGCCGGCGACCCGGCTCGTGACTCAGAACGTGGACGGCCTGCTGAGCCGGGCGGGCGCCGCCGACGTGCTCGAGCTGCATGGCTCGCTGCGGCGATGGCGCTGCGACCACTGCGGCAACCGCCGCGGCCCCTGGCTCTTTCACCGCTGCATGCGTTGCGGGGAGCGCGCGCGTCCGGACGTGGTGATGTTCGGCGAGATGCTGAACGAGGGCTTGCTGCTCGACGCCCAGGTCGCCGCGCAGCAGTCCGACCTCTTCCTGCTGGTCGGCAGCACGGCCGTGGTCTATCCTGCCGCCGACCTTCCGCGTCAGGCCCTGGCGAGCGGCGGCCAGCTCGTCACGCTCAATGCCGAGGCGCTGTCGCTCGACCATTCGGCGAGCGCGGTGTTGCACGGCAAGGCGGAGGAATTGCTGCCGCAACTGATTGCCGCAGCGGCCTGAGACTGTGTCCAAAAGTTACATGGGGGTGTCGAGTCTGGCGGACCGCTTGTGGCGGCCGCGCGGCCCGCGCAGAATGCAACTCATGAAATCTGTGGCGGAAATCCTCATGTCCAAGGGCGATGCGACCGTGCATTCGATCGCGCCCTCGGCAACGGTGTACGAGGCGGTCGCGCTGATGGCCGAGAAGAATGTCGGCGCGCTGCTCGTGATGGAGGGCGACGAGATCGTCGGCATGGTCACCGAGCGCGACTACGCGCGCAAGGTCGTGCTGCTGGCCCGCTCGTCCAGGGACACGCCGTTGCGCGATGTCATGACGTCGGCCGTGATCTACGTGCGGCCGGACCAGACTACGGAGGACTGCATGGCGCTGATGACCCAGAGCCGCATCCGCCACCTGCCGGTGATGGACAACGGCAAGCTGGTCGGCCTGATCTCGATCGGAGACCTGGTCAAGAGCATCATCTCCGAGCAGACCTTCATCATCGAGCAGTTGCAGCACTACATCTCGGGCGATCGTCGCTGAACTTGCGCCGGGGCCTCAGCCGACCATGAGGTCGTCGAGCAGGCGGTAGTCGGGCAGCGTGGTGTCGATCGCGCGGCCGGCGCGCAGCACGCTGCGGTCGAACTGGGTGCGCGACAGCATTTCCGAATAGTTGCGGGCCTTGAGCAACAGGAGGTCGGCGGTCGCGCCGGTCTTCAGCACGCCGCGGTCGATGCCCATGATGGCCGCCGGCGTTTCGGTCGCGGCGCGGATCCAGTCGCCCAGCGGATGGTCCAGGTGCAGGATCTTCACGGCCTGGGTGAAGGTGTCGAGCATGTCGTGGTCGCCGTAGGCGTAAAACGGGTCGCGGCAGTTGTCGCCCGCCACCGCCACCCGCAGGCCGCGCGCCTTCATCTCGTGCAGCACGGTCACGCCGCGCCAGCGCGGCGTGCGCGCCGCGGGGCTGCGGTCCTGCAGGTACATGTTGACGGTCGGCAGGCTCACGATGTCGATGCCGGCGTCGCGGCAGGCGGCAATCGTCTCCTCGATGAATTCGTCGCTCTGCAAGGCCAGCGAGGTGACGTGGCCGCACAGGATGCGGCCCTTGAAGCGCTGGGCCCGCGCGGTGCGCGCGACGCGGATCAACGCGCGCGACCGCGGGTCGGTCGACTCGTCGACATGCAGGTCGAGGTCGAGCCCGCGCTCGGCGGCCAGGGTGAAGACCCGCACCAGCGCCTCGTCGAGGTCGGGCGGCATCGGCTCGCTGGGGTAGGCCGCGGAGCGCGTCACGCAGCCCAGCTTGCCGCCGCTGTCGGCCACGATGTCAGCCAATTGCCGGCCTTCGTCGGTCAGGAAGACGTCGAGCGGCGCGATCGAGGACACCTGCAGGTCGATCCGCCCGGCCCAGCGCTCGCGCACCTCGCGCAGCACCGGGAACGAGATCGAGGCCTGCGGCGCCAGCGAATCGAGGTGCGTGCTGATCGCGACCACGCCCTTGGCATAGGCGGTGGCGAGGCCGAACTCCATCCGCCGGCGCACGTCCTCGGCGTTCCAGTTCGCCTGCCGGTCGCGCAACGTTGCGGCCGAGGCGCCGGCGCCGTCGCCGGTCGGATTGGCCTGGCGCGGCCAGATGTGGCCCTTGTCGAGGTGCGTGTGGCAGTCGACCATGCCCGGCAGCACCATCGATGCGTCGAGGTCGGGGCCGAGTTCGGGCGGCAGCGTGCCCGCGGCTTCGATGGCGGCGATGCGGCCGCGCTCGACCAGCAGGTCGATGGCGCGGAGTTCGTCGCCGGCGCCGCGGTCGGACGGTTCGGGCTGCACCAGGCAGCGGGGCGCGCGCAGGTTGCGCAGGGCGTAGCGGTCGCCGACGGGCGGCTCGAAGAAGGAGTGGGTCATCGCAGGAAGAAGAGGGCGCTCGTCATCATGACGCAAGCCGCCTGTCGCTCGCATGAACCGTGCCGCCGCGCGGTGCCGCGCAGCGTCAAAGCAGCTTCGCGAGCCTCGCCTGCTCGGTCAGCTCGGCGCGGAAGTCCGGGTGCGCGATGGCGATCAGCTCCTGCGCCCGCTGCTTGGCCGACTTGCCGCGCAGCTGGGCGACGCCGTATTCCGTCACCACGTAGTTGATGTCGTTCTTGCTCGTGCTCACATGCGTCCCGGGCGACAGCGAGGGCACGATGCGCGACAGCGTGTCGCCCTTGGCGGTCGAGGGCAGCACGATGAAGGCCTTGCCGCCGCGCGAGCGGTTGGCGGCCCGCACGAAGTCGGACTGCCCGCCGGTGCCGGAGAAGGGTGCGTGGCCCAGGCTTTCCGAGCCGCACTGCCCGAGCAGGTCGATCTGCAGCGTGGCGTTGATGGCGACCAGCTTGTCGTTGAGGCCCGCCAGCGCCGGGGTGTTGGTGAAGTCGACCGGATGGATCTCCACCGACGGGTTGCGGTCCATGAAGCGGTACAGCTTGTTCGAGCCCAGCGCGAAGGTGGCCACCGTCTTGCCCGGCAGGTAGTTCTTGCGCCGGTTGGTCACCACGCCGGCCTCGATCAACGTCAGGATGCCATCGCCGAGCATCTCGGTGTGGATGCCGAGGTCGTGCTTGTGGGTGAGCTGCATGACCACCGCGTCGGGGATGCCGCCGTAACCGATCTGCAAGGTCGAGCCGTCCTCGATCAGGTCGGCGACATTCTTGCCGATGGCCTGCTGCACCGGTCCGATCTTCGGCAGTCCGACCTCGAGCACCGGGTCGCTGCTTTCCGCCAGGGCCGCGACCTGCGAGATGTGGACATGGCAGTTGCCGTTGGCGAACGGAACGTTCGGGTTGACCTCGAGCACCACCGCGCGGGCCCGGGCCACGGCCGCCATCGTGTAGTCGGCGCCCAGGCTGAGCGCGAAATAGCCGTGGGCGTCCATCGGCGAGGCCATGCTGAACACCACGTCGGCGGGGATCTGGCCGCGATCGATCTGCGCCGGGATCTCCGAGAAGTAGTTCGGGATGAAGTCGATCCAGCCTTCCTGGCCGCCGGCGCGGGTCGCGCCGCCGAAGAACAGGGCCACATGGCGCACGTGCTGCGAGGTCTCGCGGTCGATGTAGGCGTACTTGCGCATCGCCAGGATCTGCGCCACCTTGACGTCGCGGAAGCTCAGCCGCTGCTCGGACAGGGCGGTGAGCAGCGTGGGCGGCTCGCCGACCCCGGTGGGAACGATGATCAGGTCGCCGTCGCGCACCTGGCGCACCGCCTCGGCGGCCGGCACCCGCTTCTGCTGGTACTGGTCATGGACTGTCATGTCGAAGCTCCTCATTCGCAGCCGCCATCTTCGCTCCTATTGGTAGCTGCGTGAATCCTCGATCACCTTGCCGTCGTTCGGCAGGCTGCCGGGCGCCACCCACGCGACCGTGCCGCGCAGCTTCGTGAGCTCCCGGATCGCCTCGGCGATGCGGGCGTCCAGGCCTTCCGGCGGCGCCGGGCATTCGAGCTTCAGCGTCATGCGGTCGTTGGCCATCTCGCCCTCGACCACCAGACGCGCGCGCTGCACTTCGGGAAAGCGGCGCACGATCTCCGCGATCTGGCCGGGATGGACGAACATGCCGCGCACCTTGGTGGTCTGGTCGGCGCGGCCGAGCCAGCCCCGGATGCGCGCGTTGCTGCGGCCGGTCGGGCAGTGTCCGGGCAGCAGCGCCGACAGGTCGCCGGTGCCGAAGCGGACCAGCGGATAGTCGGGGTTCAGGGTGGTGACGACGACTTCGCCGACTTCGCCTTCGGGCACCGGGTCGCCGGTGCCGGGCCGCACGATCTCAACGATCACGCCCTCGTCGAGCACCAGGCCCTCGCGGGCGCTGGTCTCGTAGGCCACCAGGCCCAGGTCGGCGGTCGCATAGCACTGCATGCCGGTCACGCCGCGTTCGGCGATCCAGTCGCGCAGGCTGGGCGGAAAGGCCTCGCCCGACACCAGCGCCTTGTCGAGGGGGCCGAGCGGGATGTTCTTCTCGGCCGCCTTCTCGATCAGGATCTTCAGGAAGCTGGGCGTGCCGACGTAACCCGCCGGCCGCAGATCGGCGATTGCCTCCAACTGCTGCTCGGTCTGCCCGGTGCCGCCCGCGAACACGGTGCAGCCGAGCGCGCGGGCGCCGCTCTCCATGATCGAGCCGGCCGGCGTCATGTGGTAGCTGAAGCAGTTGTGCACCAGCTCGCCGCGACGAAAGCCCGCGGCGTACAGCGCACGCGCGGTGCGCCAATAGTCCGCTGCCTCGCCCTCGGGTTCATAGAGGGTGCCGGGGCTGGCGAACACGCGCGGCATGCGCGAGCCGAAGCGGATCGCCGCGAAGCCGCCGAAGGGGTCGCTCGCGCGGCGTTCCTGCTGCAGCGCGAGCAGCTCGGACTTGCGCGTGACCGGCAGCTTCGCCAGCGCCTCGCGGCTCGCCACCTCGGACGGCTTCACGCCGTCGAGGATCTTCGCGAAGGCCGCGGTCGCGGACTGCGCCTGCAGGATCTGCTTCGGCAGCGCCGCCAGCAGGTCGCGCTCGCGCTCGGCCGGGTCGCGCACTTCGAGCGCATCGTAGAAATCCGTCATGCCAACCACCGCTTTCTGCGCTTGTAGCTCTTCACGTCGCGGAAGCTCTTGCGATCCGCGCCGCCGACGCCGAGGTAGAACTCCTTGACGTCCTCGTTCTCGCGCAGGCTCTTCGCCTCGCCGTCCATCACGATGCGCCCGTTCTCGAGGATGTAGCCGTAGTCGGCATAGCGCAGCGCCATGTTGGTGTTCTGCTCGGCGAGCAGGAAGGTCACGCCTTCTTTCTCGTTGAGGTCCTTCACGATGCCGAAAACCTCCTCGACGATCTGCGGCGCCAGCCCCATCGAGGGCTCGTCGAGCAGCACCATGTTCGGGTTGGCCATCAGCGCGCGGCCGATGGCGCACATCTGCTGCTCGCCGCCCGAGGTGTAGGCCGCCTGCGAACTGCGCCGCGTCTTCAGCCGCGGAAAGTAGGCGAAGACCTTCTCGAGCGTCTGCGCGACCGCGGCCTTGCCGTCGGTGCGCGTATAAGCGCCGGTCATCAGGTTGTCCTCGATCGACAGGTGGGCGAAGCAGTGGCGGCCTTCCATCACCTGGATCAGGCCGCGCTTCACCAGCTCCGCGGGCGAGAGCGCCTCGATGCGTTCGCCGCGCAGCTCGATCGTGCCCTTGGTCACCGCGCCGCGTTCGCCTGCCAGCAGGTTCGACACGGCGCGCAGCGTCGTCGTCTTGCCTGCGCCGTTGCCGCCCAGCAGCGCCACGATGCCGCCCTCGGGTACCGACAGCGAGACGCCCTTGAGCACCAGGATCACGTGGTTGTAGATGACCTCGATGCCGTTGACGTCGAGCAGGATCTTGCGTTCGCTCATGAGGCGGCCAGCGTCAGGCGCTGCAGTCGGCGGCGTCGCGCCGGTTCAACTTCTTCTCGCCCGCGTATTTCTCGCCCGCCGACTTGACCATCGGCTTGATGATCTGCTCATCGGCCTCGTACCAGTCGGGCGCGATGTTCCACTTGCTGCCRTCCCAGGTCTCGATGCGGGCCCAGGTCGAGCCCATGTGGTCCTGGCACGAAGTGCTGATCGGCCGCATCACGCCCGTGAAGCCCAGCGCATCGAGCTTCTTCTGGTCGAGCGCGAGGTTCTCGAGGCCCCAGCGCACCTGCTCGCCGGTCATGACCTTGCCCTTGCCGAAACGCTCCTGCGCCCGCTTGACCGCCTCGATGCCGAGCATCTGGATGATCACGCCGCGCGTGTAGAGCACCGAGCCGACCTCGTCCTTCGGGCCCGTTCCCTGGCCCYTGTCGTGCAAGTTCTTGAGGATCTCCTGCATCACCTTCGGCTGCGTGCCCGCGCTGTTGAGCGCCAGCGCGTTGTAGCCCTTGGCGTTCGCGCCCACGTCCTTGACGTCGGGTTCGGCGCCGGCCCACCAGACGCCGTACATCTTCTCGCGCGGGTAGCCGGTGGCGACCGCTTCCTTGAGCGCGGTGGAGTTCATCACGCCCCAGCCCCACAGCAGCACGTAGTCGGGCCGCTGCTGGCGCACCTGCAGCCAAGCCGACTTCTGCTCGATGCCGGGCGCCGCGACAGGGATCAGCGTGAGCTCGAAGCCATTCATCTTCGCGCGTTCCTGCAGCAGCGGTATCGGCTCCTTGCCGAACGGCGAGTCGTGGTAGACCAGCGCGATCTTCTTGCCCTTGAGCTTGTCGGCGCCGCCTTCCTTCTTGGCGATGTGCTGAATCAGGATGTCGGCCGCGGTCCAGTAGCTGCCCATCAGCGGGAAGTTCCACTTGAACACGTTGCCGTCCTGCGAAGCCGACAGGCCGTAGCCGAGCGTGATCAGCGGGATCTTGTCGACCGGCGCCTTGTCGGTCAGCGCGAAGGTGATGCCCGTCGCCTGCGGGTCGATCAGGGTTGCGCCCTTGCCCTTGAGGCGTTCGTAGCATTCGACGCCCTTGTCGGTGGCGTAGCCGGTCTCGCATTCCTCGTAGGCGATCTTCACGCCGTTGATGCCTCCGGTGGCGTTGATGTACTTGATGTAGTCCTGCTTGCCGTTGGCCCAGGGGGTGCCGTTCGGTGCGTAGGGGCCGGTGCGGTAGACCAGCAGGGGGAAGAACTGCTCCTTGGCCTGCGCCTGCACGAGCGAGGGCGCGAACAGCGCGCCGATAGTGGCGGCCGCGAAGGCGGCGGTCGCAGCGAGCGATTTCAATTTCATGCCTGTCTCCTAGGGTTGTTGCGAACGAAACACGGGAATCAATGCGGGAAGGGCCAGAGGCGCAGCTTTTCCTTGGCGGTCGACCACAGGCGCGCCAAGCCGTGCGGCTCGACGATCAGGAAGAACACGATCAATGCGCCGAAGATCATGAATTCGAGGTGCGATGCGAGCGCGGTCGAGATCGTGATTCCGAACCAGCCCGGCAGCTGGTTGAGCAGGATCGGCAGCAGCACGATGAAGGCGGCGCCGAAGAAGCTGCCCATAATCGAGCCGAGCCCGCCGATGATCACCATGAAGAGGAGCTGGAACGAACGGTCGATGTTGAAGGCCGCCGGCTCCCAGGTGCCCAGATGCACGAAGCCCCACAGCGCGCCGGCCACGCCGACGATGAAGGAGCTCACCGCGAAGGCGGTCAGCTTGGCATACACGGGGCGGATCCCGATCACCGCGGCGGCCACGTCCATGTCTCGCATCGCCATCCATTCGCGGCCGATGGAACTGCGCACCAGGTTCTTCGCCATCAGCGCGAAGACGGCCAGCAGGCTCAGGCACAGCAGATACTTCTGCACCGCGGTTTCGACCGGCAGGCCGAACAGGCTCAGGCTCGAGACGCTGACCGAGCCCGAGGACGAGTTGTTGGTGAACCAGTTGATGCGCAGGAAGGCCCAGTCGACGAAGAACTGCGCCGCCAGCGTGGCCACCGCAAGGTAGAGGCCCTTGATGCGCAGGCTCGGGATGCCGAACAGCACGCCGACCGCGGTCGAGCACAGCCCGCCGAGCAGCAGCGACAGCAGCAGCGGCATGCCGTCGATGCGGACGTGGAAGTTGTAAGCCGCGTAGGCGCCGACCGCCATGAAGGCGCCGGTGCCGAGCGAGATCTGCCYGCAATAGCCGACCAGGATGTTGAGACCCAGCGCCGCGAGCGACAGGATCAGGAAAGGGATCAGGATCGCGCGGAACCAGTACTCGGGCGCGCTCAGGGGCACCACCGCGAAGGCGAAGACCAGCAGCACGAGCATCAGCACCCGGTCCTGCAGGATCGGGAAGATCTGCTGGTCGGCGCGGTAGCTGGACTTGAACTGGCCGTTCTCTCTATAGAACATCTTTACACCCGATCGATGATTTTTTCGCCGAACAGGCCTTGGGGCCGGACCAGCAGGAACACCAGTGCCAGCACGTAGGCGAACCAGATCTCGATGCCGCCGCCCAGCATCGGCCCGAGGTAGATCTCCGACAGCTTCTCGCCGACGCCGATCAGCAGGCCGCCGATGATCGCGCCCGGGATCGAGGTCAGGCCGCCGAGGATCACCACCGGCAGCGCCTTCAGCGCCACCAGCGAGAGCGAGAACTGAACGCCGAGCTTGGAACCCCAGATGATGCCGGCGACCAGCGCGGCGAAGCCCGCCACCGACCACACGATGACCCAGATGCGGTTCAGCGGAATGCCGATCGACTGCGCGGCCTGGTGGTCGTCGGCCACCGCGCGCAGGGCGCGTCCAGTGGAGGTCTTCTGGAAGAACAGCGCCAGCACCACCACCAGCGCGGCCGACACCAGCGCCGCGATCAGGTCCTCGCGGCTCAGCAGCAGGCCGCCCTGGAACACGTTCTCGAGCACCATCATCGGCTCCTTGGGCATGCCGACGTCGATCTTGTAGATGTCGTTGCCGAACAGCGTCTGACCCAGGCCGTCGAGGAAGTAGGCGATGCCCAGCGTCGCCATCAGCAGCGTGATGCCTTCCTGGTTGACCATTTTGGAGAGCACCAGCCGCTCGATCAGCCAGGCCACCACGATCATCACCGCCATCGCGGCGACGAAGGCCAGCAGGTTGGCGAGCACCAGGCTCTCGAAGCCGAGCCAGCGCGGCAGCCATTCGGCGAAGCGCGCCATCGCAAGCGCCGCGAACAGCACCATCGCGCCCTGCGCGAAGTTGAAGACCCCCGAGGCCTTGTAGATCAGCACGAAGCCGATCGCGATCAGCGAATACAGCATGCCCACCATCAGGCCGCCGAACAGTGTTTCGAGGAAGAATCCCATGTCAGTGTTCCACGCCCAGGTATGCCCGGATCACGTCCTCGTTGTTGCGAACCTCGTGCGGCGTGCCGTCGCCGATCTTCTTGCCGTAGTCGAGCACCACCACGCGGTCCGAGATGTCCATCACCACGCCCATGTCGTGCTCGATCAGCACGATGGTGGTGCCGAACTCGTCGTTGACGTCGAGGATGAAGCGGCTCATATCCTGCTTCTCCTCCACGTTCATGCCGGCCATCGGCTCGTCGAGCAGCAGCACCTGCGGCTCCATCGCGAGCGCGCGGCCGAGGTCGACCCGCTTCTGCAGGCCGTAGGGCAGGCGGCCCACGGGCGTCTTGCGGTGCAGCTGGATCTCGAGGAAGTCGATGATGCGTTCGACGAACTCGCGCTGCGCGATCTCCTCGCGCTGGGCGGGACCCCAGTGCAGCGCCTGGGCCAGCAGGCCGCTCTTCATCTTGAGGTTGCGCCCGGTCATGATGTTGTCGAGCACGCTCATGCCCTTGAACAGCGCCAGGTTCTGGAAGGTGCGCGCCACGCCCATCTCGGCCACCTGGCGCGAGTTCATGTGCTTGAAGTGCTTGCCGCGGAAGGTGATCGAGCCCTGCTGCGGCTGGTAGACGCCGTTGATGCAGTTGAGCATCGAGCTCTTGCCGGCGCCGTTGGGCCCGATGATCGCGCGCACCTCGTGCTCGCGGACGTCGAAGCTGATGTCGGTCAGGGCCTTCACGCCGCCGAAGCTGAGCGAGATGTTCTGCACGTCCAGGATGACCTCGCCGATATTGCGTGTGCTCATGCAGCTGCCCTCATCGGTGGGAACCGCTTGGCCTCGACGATCTTCAGCGTCGCGCTGACCACGCCGGTGCGGCCATCCTCGAACTTGACCTGCGTCTCGATGAACTGCTCGGTCTTGCCGCCGTAGAGCGCATCGATCAGCACCGCGTACTTGCCGGCGATGAAGCCACGGCGCACCTTGCGCGTGCGCGTCAGCTCGTCGTCGTCGGGGTCGAGTTCCTTATGCAGCACCATGAAGCGCGCGATCTGCGTGTCGGCCATGCCGTCCTCGCTCGCCAGGTCGGCGTTGACCTTGGCGATGCACTCGGCCACCAGCGCGAGCACCTCGGGCTTGCCCGCCAGGTCGACATAGCCGCCGTAGGCCAGCCCGCGCCGTTCGGCCCAGTTGCCGACCGCCTCGTAGTCGATGTTGACGAAGGCGCAGACCTCGTCGCGCGCATCGCCGAAGCAGACGGCCTCCTTGATCTGCGGGAAGAACTTGAGCTTGTTCTCGATGTAGTTGGGAGCGAAGATCGCGCCGCCGTGCATCCGGCCGACGTCCTTCGCCCGGTCGATGATGCGCAAGTGGCCTTCGGCATCGAGCACGCCGGCGTCGCCGGTATGGAAGTAGCCGTCGGCATCGAGCACCTCGGCGGTGGCGTCGGGCCGCTTGTAGTAGCCCTGCAGCACCGACACGCCGCGCACCAGCACTTCGCCGTCGTCCGCGATCCGCAACTCGATGCCGGGCGCCGCGCTGCCCACGGTCTGCAGCTTGACCTTGCCGTCGCGCTGCAGGCAGACATAAGCGCAGGTTTCGGTCTGGCCGTAGAACTGCTTCAAATTGACACCAATCGAGCGATAGAAGCGGAACAGGTCGGGCCCGATCGCCGCGCCCGCGGTGTAGGCGACCCGGATGCGGCTCATGCCGAGCACGTTGCGCAGCGGTCCGTAGATGACCAGGTCGCCGAGCGCGTACAGCAGGCGATCCAGGGTGGCGACCGGCGCGCCGTTCAGGATGTCGGCACCGACGCGCTGCGCCAGCGCCATGAACTTCGCGTACAGCCAGCGCTTGGGTGCGGCTGCGTCCTCCATGCGGATCGACACCGCCGTGAGCAGGCCCTCGAAGGTGCGCGGCGGGCCGAAGTAGTAGCTGGGCCCGATCTCGCGCATGTCGTTCATCACGGTCTCGGCCGACTCCGGACAGTTGAGCGTGAAGCCGCCGACCAGCCACTGCGCGACCGAGAACAGGTGGTCGCCGACCCAGGCCATCGGCAGGTAGCTCATGATGTTGTCGCCGGGGCCGAGCCGGTCGGTCTCGACGCCGCCGCGGCCCGCCGCGATGAAGCTGGCATGGGTCTGGCAGACGCCCTTGGGGCGGCCCGTGGTGCCCGAGGTGTAGAGGATCACGGCAACGTCGGAGGCCTCGCCGGCCGCCACGCTGCTGGTGAAGAACTCGGGGTGGGCCGCGTCCCAGGCGCGGCCCAGTTCGCACAGCTTCTCGTAGCTCAGCAGACCGGGCTGATCGTAGTTGCGCAGCCCGCGCGGGTCGTCGTAGACGATGTGGCGGATGGTCGGCCGCGTGTCGCGGCACTCGAGCAGCTTGTCGACCTGCTCCTGGTCCTCGGCGATCACGAACTCGATCCCGGCGTCCTCGAGCATGAATACCATCTCGCCAGCCACCGCGTCCTGGTAGAGCGGCACCGGCACGCCGCGCAGGCTTTGCGCCGCGATCACCGCCATGTAGAGATGCGGCCGGTTGGCGCCGACGATCGCCAGGTTGTCGCCGGCCTTGAAGCCCAGGCTCGCCAGCCCGCAGGCGAACTCGCGCACCTCGCGCGCGACGTCGGCCCAGCGCCAGCTCTGCCAGATGCCGAGATCCTTCTCGCGCACCGCGGGGGCATCGGGCTGCTGCTGCGCATGGGCCAGCAACAGGCGGGGGAAGGTAGGGTCTGTGGTCTGCACGATGGGCGGACTGTAGGACCAACTTTGACGCCAACTTGTCGTTTCAACGACAATCCTAGGGACACTACTCCCCGGAGTTTCCCGATGAGCACCGGCACCGACAGCAGCCCGTCCTCGATCCGCGACCGCGTGCGGCCGGCCAGCGCCGACGAACTCGGCAGCATCCCATGGATGGACGCGCTCACGCCCCCCGAGCGGCGGCGCGCCGAAGCGGCGGTGGTGGTCGGCGAAGCCGTGCCCGGCGACCTGGTCTGCCGCATCGGCCGGCCGCCGACCTACTGGTTCGGCGTCATCGCCGGGCTGCTCAAGATGAGCAACGACAACGCCGACGGCACCTCGATGACCTACAGCGGCCTGCCGCCGGGCGGCTGGTTCGGCGAGGGCACGGTGCTCAAGCGCGAGCCCTACCGCTACAACGTCCAGGCGCTGCGGCACAGTGTGGTGGGCGGCCTGCCGGCGGACGATTTCCACTGGCTGCTCGACCACTCGATCGGTTTCAACCGTTTCGTGATGAACCAGCTCAACGAGCGCCTGGCCCAGTTCATCGCTGCCCGCGAGACCGACCGCCTCAACGACCCCGACGTCCGCGTGGCGCGCAACCTGGCGGCGCTGTTCAATCCGGTGCTGTTCCCCGGTGTGGGCGAGCTGCTGCGCATCACGCAGCAGGAGCTGGCCTACCTGATCGGGCTCTCGCGCCAGCGGGTCAACGAGGCCCTGCGCACTTTGCAGGCGCAGGGCGCCATCCGGGTCGAATACGGCGGGCTGCGCGTGATCGACCTGGCGGCGCTGCGCGCCAGCGTGTCGGTGGGCAGGGGAATGGCGTAGGGCGGCGGCGGGCCGACCCTAGACCGGGACGTCTACCGGCAGGGCCTGCCGGACCAGCTTGTCGTCGGCATAGGGCCGCAGGTAGGCCGCGGTTTCCTCCACCGGGCAGTGGAGCCAGTCGTCGATCCRGGCGTCGCGCAGGATCGCGCTGCGGCGCTGCTCCAGGTTGCCCGGCATCCCGAATGTCAGCAGCGCGAAGCTTTCCACGCACTCKCCGGCGGGCGAGCGCCAGCCGTTCCAGAGGCCGGCCAGTGCCAGCGGCTGGCCATCGGAGCGAGACACGCGTACGGTCTCGTCGTCGCTGGCCCCGGCCTGGAACAAGGCGTCGGCAAGGATCACGCAGCGATGGCCGCGCTTCCAGGGCTGGTAGAAGTTGCGTTCGGCGAAGGCGGTCTCGCAGCGCGCCTCATGGGTGTTCAGATCCTGGCCGTCCTTGCTGAACAGCGGGATCAGGCCCCAGCGCCCGGGGGCGACCTGGAAGCGGGCCAGCGAATCCTGGGCCGCGCCGTCCGCGCGGGGGCGCCGGACGAACAGGCCCTGCTGGCCCGGCCGGACGATCGAGGCCCCGGGCTCGCAGGCCAGACCGAAGCGCTGGGCGAAATGACCTGGCTCGCTCGCTGCTTGGTAGTGGGTGGGCATGGCCTGAGGGTGTAGAAGCCGGCCGATTCTAGTCAGCCGCGGATACCATTGGAAGGGTCGGCTGCTGAGCAAGGGCTGACGTTGCGATATAGCGCACGAAAACTCTCAACAAACGCAATGAATTCATCCCGTCTCACCGTCATCACCGGCGCATCGCGCGGCCTGGGCCGTGCCATGGCCGAGCAACTGCTGCAGCCGGGCCAGAATTTGCTGTGCATTTCCCGCCAGAGCGACGCGCAACTCGCCGCCCGTGCCCGCGAGGTCGGCGCCGAACTGGCGCAGTGGGAGCTGGACCTGTCCGATCCGGTGCCGGCCGCGGCGCGGCTGGCGGCCTGGCTGCAGGGCCTCGATGCCGGCGCTTTCGACAGTGCGACCTTGATCAACAACGCCGGCATGGTCGGCCGCCCGCGCCCCTTGTCCGAAGCGGTGGCGAGCGAGCTGGCGCAGGCGCTGCGCGTCGGACTCGAGGCGCCGATGATTCTGGCTTCCGCCTTCCTGGGCGCCACCAAGGGCTGGCGCGCCGAGCGCAAGGTGCTCAACATCTCCTCCGGCCTGGGCCGCAACGCGATGGGCAGCCAGGCGCCCTACTGCGCCGCCAAGGCCGGCATGGACCATTTCTCGCGTGCCGTGGCGCTCGAGGAGAAGGCCGTGGCCGGCGGCGCGCGCATCGTGTCGCTGGCGCCCGGCGTCATCGACACCGACATGCAGGTGGCGCTGCGCACCAGCGAGGCCGACATGTTCCCGGACCGCGTGCGCTTCGAGAAGCTCAAGGCCGACGGCCTGCTCGACAGCCCTGCATCGGCCGCCGCCAAGATCCTCAAGTACCTGGAACGCCCGGACTTCGGCAGCAACCCGGTGGCCGATATCCGGGACTGAGAGAGTGAGAGTTTTTCTCCGACCCTCGCGAACTGGCACGGGACTGGCTACAGCCCTGGCATGTCAACACAGGCCACAGACGAGGCGATGAATCAGGACCAGGGACTGTTCGAGGACTTGCCGGCGCCCAGCGCTGCGGATGTGCAGCAAACGCAAGCGCGAGCCAGCACGCGCAGCCACGCAGCGCCGCGCATCCTCGAGCCCAACCGCAAGCAAATCGAGTTGCGCGCCTCGGACCTGGAAT